>NZ_JAPZSS010000184.1:0-26636 GCF_027532015.1 Microcystis sp. LE19-131.1A
AATACAGTGAGTTCTTTTCTTCTTCCGTGAATTCTAGGTTAATCATGTTTTTAATGAGTGCTTTGCTTCTAATTATGACTCTTAAACTATACTATTGTCCTTGAGTAAAAAATGCAAGTTGCAGCCGTGCAAAGTATATCAGAGGCAAAAGCCGATGGTCGTCCCCCGATTGCAGAGCTTTGATCGTCCTCCAATGGCCAAAAGTTGACCCCAGTTCACCTTAAGCAGTACAATAAAAACCTTGAGTGACCCCTTAAACAAAAAAAACATCATGGCACAAGGACAAGGATTCGGATTCGGTCTCGGTAAGATTAAAGAACTACAAGACGCTTTCCAAAAAGCGCAACAGGTGCAACAAGGGGCCAAAGTTCTGCAAGAAGAACTGGAAACTATGGAAATTCCTGGCCAGAGTGAGAATGGCTTGGTGACAGTCTATCTCAGTGGCAACCAAGAACCCCGGGGTATTGAAATCGACCCTTCTCTCCTCTCCCAAGATCTGGAGATTGTGGCTGGGTCTATTCTAGAAGCCATGAAAGCCGCCTATGATGCCTCCACGGAAACTATGCGCAGCAAAATGGAAGAACTGACCATGGGTTTAAATATCTCCAGTATGTAATCGCTTTTGACCGCAATGGTAAGATGGAAAGTTGGACTAACAAACAAGGAGGTTCAACTTTGCTGACTTTGGGTGTCAATATCGACCATGTGGCCACAATTCGCCAAGCGCGTCGTACCGTGGAACCGGATCCCGTGGCGGCGGCAGTTTTGGCTGAAATCGGCGGTGCTGATGGTATTACCGTTCACTTGCGCGAGGATCGTCGTCATATCCAAGATCGCGATGTGCGGATTCTCCGGCAAACGGTGCGGACTCATCTGAATCTGGAAATGGCCCCGACGGAGGAAATGATCGCCATTGCTCTCGATCTTAAACCCGATTATGTCACCCTTGTCCCCGAAAAGCGCGAGGAAGTGACCACGGAAGGGGGGATCGATATGCTGGGCAATTTTAACCGTTTTTGTCAGGTTGTCGAGCGCCTACAAGCGGCTAATATCCCCGTTAGTTGGTTTATTGATGCCGATTTTGCCCAAATTCAAGCGGCCGCTAACACGGGGGCGAAATTTATCGAACTCCACACTGGTCAATACGCCGAAGCACAACAGGAGAGCGATTGTCAAGCGGCATTAACAATTCTTAAAGAAGGTTGTGAATACGCTTCCTCTCTGGGTTTGCGGGTGAATGCTGGTCACGGTTTGACCTATTGGAATGTTTATGCCGTCGCCTGTTTGCCCAATATGGAAGAATTGAACATTGGTCACACAATTATCAGTCGTGCGGTTTTAGTCGGGTTGGAACGGGCTGTTAGGGAAATGAAATTGGCTATGCGTGGACAATTGTAAAAGCCATCAGCTATCAGCTAATCTCCCGACTAGGGAACAATTACACTGAAAAATTAAAGGAAAGATGATGACAACTTATTATTATTTGGTAGCCAGTCAAAAGTTTTTAGAAGAAGAAGCGATCGAAAAGGAAGTTTTGAAGGAAAGAATCAGGAATTACCAAGAAAAAGGTCAAGAAATTGATTTTTGGTTAATTGCCAATCCAGCTTTTTTAGATACCCCCGCTTTTGCCGATATCAAAAAGAAAACTCCCCAACCAGCAGCGGCAATTGTTTCTCTCAATCAACAGTTTATTACTTGGCTGAAATTGCGTCTAGAATACGTGATTACTGGACAGTTTGAGGCTCCTTCCGATAGTATTCCCGATCCGTTAAAATAGTCCCTTTTGGACTGGGGCAAAAAATACAGACGAGACAATCATCACCAGCTAACTTTGCCTTGCAGCTTGTTAATTTTTCCCTTACCGATTCCCGATACTCGATCCAAATCTTCTAGGGAAGTAAAGGGTTTTTCTTGCCGGGCTGCGATAATTTTTTCGGCTAATTTGCCACTGATACCGGGTAAAGTATCTAATTCTTCTTTGGTGGCGGTGTTTAAATTAATTAAGCGATCGCTTTTAACTGTTACGGATTGGGGGCAGTTTTTTCTATCCCGTTCGATCCGATTTTTAATAGTTTCCGGCAGTCCTAATTTAGCGGTACGGTAAAGATATTGAAATTCTCGATCGAAATGAGCGGCAACAGTGGGATTATCGATAATAACTAAAGCTTCATCGTTTTGGTGGTTAGCAGCTTTTGACCAATTATGAGAACCAGTGATCACAATTTTATCATCGATTAAACCGAATTTATGGTGTAATTTATCTCCCGGGGCTAGAGCGGGAACTCCTAGGGTATTAATTGGGTTTTGCCAAGGCTGATTATCTAGTTCATAACGACATTTATTACTGAGAGCAACTCCTAATAAATCTAATCCTTCGCTATAGTATCGGAAGGCAAAACTAGGATCAATTAAAGCTTTAATTTCTATGCCTTTTTGATGTCGTTGGGCGAGAATATTAGCTAAAGGCTGTTCCGTCAGGACAAACAGGGCTAAATTCACGGATTTTTCAGCTTTATTTAAAGTTTCACCGATCAGACCATTGCTAGTAATTGCCCAGGGATAAGTGATAGAATCGGGGGAAAATTTCACCGTCAGACTACTATTACCGATAGTAATTTTTTGCGGTTTTCTCTGGGGTTTATCTGACCCAAATTTAGGCCGATCTTCCCTTCCCCACATCAGATTAAATTCTTTTTGAAAAACTCTAGCTAGTGGGGGATTAGTAATTACTAATAAGTGATTGGCATTCCCGACAGTTTTGGGATTAGAAAAGTCTCCATGAATATCACTTAAGGTATAGTTAGCCGAACTGATTAAAGTAGTGTGATTATCAATAACCATGAATTTATGGTGCATTAAACCGCTCCCTTTGGAGCGATCAGCACTATCATCAATTAGGGGAATACCAGCTTTTTTGAGGATAGTAATTGCATCTCTTTGGGCGATTTCCTCTGCACTTAATTTACCATCTCGATTTAGATCAACTAAATCAAAAAGATTTTGATAACGTTCCTGTTCTCGATCGCTTAATTGTTCTTGGTTTTTGGCTAAACTATGAATAGGTTGATTGTAAATATTTTCGAGGATAACCCTAACTTTAATTCCCTGCTGCTGACGAGCAACTAAAGCTTGAGCGATGGCGGGTAAACGTAACTCTTGCACCGCTAGATCGATCGAACTTTTTGCCGAGTTAATATTATCAATAATAATCTGTTCTAAATTATCCCCTGGACGATTAATTTGGCGATAGGGATCGGTATAATTTGAACCCTGGGCCTGATTATAATTAAAATAGACTTGAATATATTGATCTTGGGGCAAGGGTTGGGGACGATTTTGGATAGCATTGAGAGAATGACAGCCACCCAAAAGAAAAACTGTTCCTAACAAAAATCCTAACTGTCTCATCGGCTGAATTTTTTTTAATCTCAATTTATCTATTGCCATTTTTGCCCATATAATTATCATTGTACTAGGATTGAGGAGGAGTCAGGAGAGAATTTTTACCTAAGGAGGTTCTCGGCAATCAGTATGTACTAAATTGATTATAAGTAGTCGGACATAAATTCTGTTGTCTATCTTAAGAAATGTAAATTGCCGCAATTCTTACTGACTACTGACTCCTTACCCCACAGTTAACTTTACTTTTGTCCAACTACTTAATCAATCCTGATTCTAGATTGAAGACGATGACTTTGTCCTTGATTGCTTAAATCGCCGACCAAAGATCTGACATCTAGTTAGTGAATTTTGTTATAATCTGGGAAACAATAGCACTGTTCTTCTAGATCTGGGTTTTACCATGACTGAACTTTTACCCCAATGCAGTAATCTGGCTGGTAATGTTAACAGTATAATTGAACTATTAAAAGGCGAATCCTCTCTCCGCAATCAACAGGATACCAGCAAGATAGAAATCGCCCTACAAAAAGCCATTTCTCCCAAATTTGAAATCGTTTTCGCTGGTGCTTTTAGTGCGGGGAAATCAATGTTAATCAATGCACTTTTAGAGCGAGAATTGCTTTATAGTGCCGAAGGACACGCAACGGGTACAGAATGTTATATTGAGTACGCAGAAGCTGATGAGGAAAGAGTGGTTTTAACCTTTCTCAGCGAAGTAGAAATTCGTACTTTAGTCGATACCGTCTGTCAAAATCTGCAATTAACCAATCCCAGTAACATTAATTCCCCGGAATACTGTAGTCAGTTAAACCAATACTGTCAAAAAATTATCGAACAGGAAGGGGGAGAAGGCAAATCCGAGCGAGCTAAACAAGCTCAGGGTTTAAAATTATTAATTGAAGGATTTACTCAAAATCGTGAGCGAATCCATACGCTGCATAATGCCACCTATTCCATGGAACAATTTCACTTTTCTAATTTAGCAGAAGCGGCCAGTTTTGCCCGTCGTGGTAGTAATAGTGCCGTCTTAAAACGTCTAGAATATTACTGTCATCATCCTCTCCTTAAAGATGGTAACGTTTTGGTAGATTTGCCCGGTATTGATGCCCCAGTCAAAAAAGATGCCGCCTTAGCCTATCGTAAAATAGAGCATCCTGATACTTCGGCAGTGGTTTGTGTTTTAAAGGCTGCTTCTGCGGGAGAATTAGCCACAGAAGAAACGGAATTACTCGAAAAAATTCGCTCTAATGCTGGTATTCGTGATCGAGTTTTTTATGTTTTTAACCGCATTGATGAAACCTGGTACGCAGCCCAACTAAAACAACGTTTAGAAAACCTGATTCAAACGCAATTTCGTGATACTTCCCGCCTCTACAAAACCAGCGGACTTTTAGGATTTTATGGGTATCAGGTGAAAAATCAAACCAATATTAATCAGCGTTATGGTTTAGATTCTATCTTTGCCGAAAGTGTCAAAAATTTAGGAGGACAAGAAGAAACACCGCAATTTGTCAGCGAGTTTAATAACTATTGTGCCAACTCCGGTAAATTACTGGCAACTCCCTTTAAAGTTTCCATCCACGGTTATGAAACTCCCAATAAAAATTATTTCCGAGTTTTAAGTGAGTGGGGAACTCCTTTACTAGAGCAGTTAATTGCTGATAGCGGTATCGCAGAATTTCGCACGGCAATTACTCGTTATCTCACCGAAGAAAAACGTCCGCAATTGTTTGCTAATTTAGCCGATGATTTACAATCTCTCTGCATTACTCTGAAAAATCATTATCAAGGGATTTATCGTGATTTAGAAAGTCAACCACGAGAAATTGAGGCGATGAAAGCTCTGGAGTTAAATCACCTCAATCAAGAGTTAAAAGAAGTGGGAGAGAAATTAACTAAACATATCGATGGTTATGTCAATGCTATCGTGGTTAATAGCGATGAAAACTTTGAGGAAGACTTTAAGAAACTGAAAGCGAGAATGGTATCAAGATTGGATGAGTTATTAAATACTTTTTCTGTCAAAAATGCTTACTCACAAGCGACTTTAACCCATCCCCGCAATGCTACAGCACCTTTATTAGCAGTATTGGTAGAAGCTTTTTATTATCTGTCTAACCAGCTAGAAGATGTGTTGATTGAGGAGTCAACAAGTTTAATTAGTCGCTTTTGTCAGCGTCTTTTAGATGCGGTAAGGCAAGGTGATTATTATCGGCAAATTTATCGTTTATTGGGTAACGATAGTGGCATAGAAAATCAGCTAAAACAGCTAGAAGATCAGTTAATTCATGCCTTAGTTTCCGAAGCGAGAACAGAGTGCGATCGCTATGTAAGAGAAAATCACAATTTTTACAACGAAGGCACTTTTTCTATCTTTCAATTTCGGCAAACTGTCCAACAAACTGCCCAAGGTTATGACTGTGAAAGTATTCTTGATGCTGAACCTGCTATTCGTCAATTACTTAAGTTAGATTTTGAGCCAAAAGTATCAGCGACAATTCAGAAAAACTTCCGTCAAACTATTAATAATACTCTGAAAAATCAATTGATACCAATGGCAAAAAAACAAGCCGATACTATTCTACAACAGTTCAATCAAGCTCGTTCTTATCTAGAACAAACCTTAGAACAGGAAGCGGCAGAAAAAATTGCGAATAATGCCCACAAACAGGAAGAAATTAACCAAAAAATTGAGAATTATAACCAAGCAATAAATTCTCTCAATACTTGTTTAACTGCTATGGGTTTACAGAAAAATCATTTACCTGTCATTGGTGAACAAGAATTAGAGATTGCCCCTGAAGTTGTTAATCACTCCAGCAATTAATATGGGGAAATTATCGGCATGAAGCACCAATTCCAGTGTGAATTGGCGTTGTCTTTGAGTAAAAAATGTAAGTTATACTGGCTCTTCGTTACTTGTTATGGTTCGATAGGGGGGCATAGATCGACTAAATCCTTATCTGGCAAGAGACTTAATTGATTAGTTCGCTCTAGATAAAAAACAATTGACAAAAATCGCTAAATGACTTTCTATATAAGGGTTCCATCCCTTATAACCCCCGTCCATTGCATAACACAAACCGAAGAGCCATAATCAATCCCGATTCTAGGCAGTAATCTGGCTGGTCATGTTAACAGTATAACTGAATTATGTCGTCCTTTGTATCTGGTAGAAGAATGTGCGGTTAGGCAGTTTTGATCATTACCCTTAATTAGGGTTTGATCAATAAATGTGAAATGTAGGCAAGGTAAGGGTTTTGTGGCTTTTCTGGCGAAACAGGTGCCAGATTTTGAGAGAATCGTGCTTCAAAACCTTGCGTCTTCATCGGCCCGCGTCCCGTAGGGGCGAAGCATTCGGGCAATAACCTATCGGTGAAACCGGAGATTTTCTATCCGAATGCTTCGCCCGTACTTTTTCAGCAGACCCTAATTAGAACTTAAAGTTTATGCTAGATTGAATTCGACCCCTAAAACCAGAATCACTATGACCCAGATAAGCTTCTATGGAGAGCAAAGATGAAGGATTATTGTATTTGATTACCAAGCCATAGTTAGGATCTTCAAATTGGTTATCAAAACCCCGAGTAGCGACGGAATAGTTACTATAATAAAATCCTAGTCTCGTACTACCAAGTTTTTGATCTTTAATAATGGGATAAGTTGCCTCAACAGAATAAAAAACTTTATCGCCAAACGAAATAGGAAAAATGATATTTAATCCTGAAGACTCGGAAAAATTAAGAGAACTAAAATAGGAAATATTCCCAAGACTAGACTTGGGAGCTGCCGCATTTAATTCTTGAGGGCTGAAGCTAAAGTTACTAAACCAAGTCAGATTCCAATTTTGTCTCACGAACTGAAAAACATTACCAAAATTGGCACTGGAAATATTCAAACGATTAGGACTACTATTCCAACTAAAATTGACAAATGGCGAATTACTAATAATTGTCTCCCATTGTTTGTTCTTATTATACCAAATGTTATTAAAATTCCACCTTAAGTTAATACTGGAAAATATTCCAACTGTTTTTTCCTGGAGATCGGAAATATTTTCATCAATTTGAGGAGAAGATTGAGGATATAAATTTGTCCAAGCTCCCAGGGATAAACTATAGCTGAAACCCTTGCTTGTACCGGAGAGTATAAACTCCAAAGCGGGTAAATACAAATAACCGATGTAGGACGTATCTTCAAATTCTCTTTGACGAAATCGACTAATTTCTATTCTGCCAAATTCTATGTCGGCGGCTTTCCCAGGACCGACAATCGGAAGAGCAGTAAAAGCCTCGGATTGTACTGCCAATTGTTGCTTGAGCAATACATCTCCCTCGCCATTTTGAATTTTTATAAAAGCAAAACTTGTACGATTCAAAGGTTCTATATTCGTAAATTCAATGGGGACATTAACACCAGTATAGGCTAAGGGTCCAAAATCATTGGGAGATATTACAGAAAAGAATAGAGGACTTTCCGGAGTCCATTCACCAATTTCTCGACTAAAAAATTGAACCGCCCTTTGATAAGTACCAGTACGCAATTGAAAAAGCAGAGAACTATTGGGAGTAACATGATCTGTGATTGTATAACTACCAGATACTTGATTTAATTGACTAACAAGGTTTGCATTCTGAAGACTATTATTTAATCTTAGGTTCATTGCTCTTCTATCAGCCGAGGTGGATTGAGTAGAAAAAGACTCGGGAGCTTGATTCTCTTCATACTTTTGTCTGGCTATGGTTAGAGCACCATTAATATCATTCGGGTTGAGTAAGTAAAATAGCCCCCCCAAAGCTAAACCCAAAGTAGCATTCACCATTTGTCTCTCATCTACATCACTCAAAAAGGGAGATACAGTTAGGGAAACGCCAGGATTAGCAAAGACATTTGTATAACTTAATTCAACTTTTTCAGGGTGATATTTTAGAAGAGTTCGATTCTGGGAATAATTGAAAATATAACGATACCAATTATGAGTTTCTGGCTCAAAAGAACGAGTCGTAATTTCGGGCGCTCGTTGACCGCCACTATACCAGATAAGAGAATTCAGGTAATGAAAATCTCGCTGCTCTTGAGTTAAAAAAGGATTGCTCATCAAAGCGACAATATCATTATTCTGCAATTGTGAACTATCAAGATTTAACGCACTAGCATAAATTCGAGACAATTGATCCTCAAATCCTTTGTCAAATTGTAAGGTTTTTACCCCGGGTAAGGAACTGAAAGACTGATTGAAGTTAAACCCCGCCGTTGTGAAAAAATCTCCTACTGTAACCCCGATTTTGGCTAAATTTTCCAGGGGAATTCTTTGCCCAATTTGCAATCTGACTTTATTGTCTAATAAACCTTGAAAGTTAATAGTAGGAAACCCTTGTAAAAATTTGGGAGCATTTTCTGCATCTAAGTTACCGAAATAAGAACCTCCCCCCTGTTCGGTAAAAGTTGAAGCTTTACGAGTGTCATCCAAACTAACAACCTCAATCTCTCCGTTAATATTAAAAACTACTTGAGGAACACCTGGCACACCTTGAGGAGAAACAACCTCAACAGCACCGCTAGTAATATTTAAGTTGTTATTATCTTTTTCAAAACCCCTAGCACTTTCAAATGCTTGAGGTAGGGCAAAGACTGTCTGAACTCCGAAAAATGGGATCGTGGAAATTGCCGTCTGTCGAGATTTTTGAGTAATAACGTTTCCCTGATAATTGATGTTGCCATGAAAGCCATTTGTTTCAATCACGACATTGTTATTATAAAGCCAATAAAATTGCTGATTATTTGGATAGTAAGAAAAATTAAAGTTTTTAAGTACAGGATCATTGAACTCTTTAAAATTTAATTGATTACCCAGGGAATATTGATCTAAATCAAAAGTAAGATTAACATAAAAATTAAGAATAGTTGGCCTATATTCGTAGGGGTTTATTGTAAGTAAGTCATTGGTATTAACAATAAAAGGATAGCGTACCGCAACACTTTCCAGAAAACTCTTGACGGCAATATCTTTAATTTTCAATTGTTCCTCAGTTAACGGGGATTGACTGGGAACTTCTTCCTCTGGTTTAATAATTTCTGGAACTGGAGGAACTGGAACAGTGGGTACATCTTTGGGAATAAAAAAATCTGAGGTTCCAGTTTGTGCTAAATTTAGTTGGCTAATTTCTTTGTATGTAACTATACCAAAAACAGGTGCGTTAATGATATTTTGATTTAATTCTAAGTCATTCAATATATCAATTATTGCCGGCGTAGCAGGAATAGTAAAGGGAGCTAACTGAGTATCTGCCGATAAAAATTCTTGAGCGGGAATCTGAGCTATCGACCTATCGCCGGAAGAATCAATCTCCAGTTTGATGGTGGTGGTGGGAATTTCCCAGGTATCAATTATTGCCGGCGTAGAAAAAGTGGTAAAGGTAGCTAAACGAGTATTTGGTAAGAAAAATTCTTGAGCGGGAATCTGAGTAATGACCTTCGGTGAGGAAGAACTAATAGTTACAGTTGCAGCCGACTCTTGATCCGTTTTGGCCTGACGGTGATATTGCCCCTGGGTAAGGAACTGACGCAAATCCGAGTCATCCTCCACTGACGGTTGATCGGACGGATTCAGAGACCCAGTTGAAGGGGAATTTGGAGAATGGGGCAGAGACTGATCCAGGGTTTGACTGTCCAACGGCATTAAATCTGACGCTTTTCCCGAGAGATTCTCCCCAGAAAAAGCTTGAGTTATCAATACCGACTCCGTGGGAGACTGCTCGGAGTGTTTAGAGATATTCTCTGAAAAGCTCGGGGAGGAGGAACCAGTAGTTACAGTCATAGCCGACTCTTGATCCGTTTTGGCCTGACGGTGATATTGCCCCTGGGTCAGGAACTCAAATAAATCTGACTCATCTTTGGCTGAAGGTTGATCAGATAGATTCAGAGACCCGGTTGAAGCGGAATTTGGAGAATGGGGCTGATCCGGTGTTTGACTGTCCACTGGCATTAAATCTGACGCTTTTCCCGAGAGATTCTCCCCGGAAAAAGCTTGAGTTACTAATAACGACTCCGTGGGAGACTGCTCGGAGTGTTTAGAGATATTCTCTGAAAAGCTCGGTGAGGAGGAACCAATAGTTACAGTCACAGCCGACCCTTGATCCGTTTCAGCCCGACGGTGATATTGTCCCCGGGTCAGGAACTCAAATAAATCTGACTCATCTTTGGCTGACGGTTGATCAGACAGATTCAGAGACCCAGCTGACGCAGAAGAAACGGTTTTTTCTGTTTCAGCGACTTGAATGGTCTCTTGACGAGATTGGGTTTCTCGGTTCGCCGATGCTGCCGCAATCGTAAGAGACACGCCCTTAACATCGAGGATTTGTTCGGACGATCGATCGAGTAAGATTTGCCCCGAATCAGAAGTCAGAGCCTGATTTTGGGCAGAACACAAAGAAGGATAAAACCATTGCAACAGTTTAGCTTCTATGGCTTGCCAGTTAACCAATGGGAGCGGGTCAAATTTGCCAAACAAAAGATCGCTTGATTGGTAGCGATGATCAACATACAGTATAATTGAACTAAAGCGTTTGACCTGCCCGTTAACCAATAACGATTCATGAGCATCATAAAATAACAAAATAAAGGGGGTTGAGCTAATAGCTAAACCCGACAAAATCACAAAAACAAAGAGGTGATTCGGAGACTCATTCGTTCGCTTTGTCATCGAGATTCAGAAAGATAAATATTTTACTCACTCCCTATCTGATAAGCAATACGGCTCACCACTACTACCAAATCATTACCGAAAAGGTTATCTAGAGGAGGGCGTGTGTTTTATGCCCCTACATAAAACACACGCCCCACATTTGTGGGCGCAGGTTCTTTGCGCCCACAATCTAATACACTGGAACGTCTCCGCCCGTGATATTCCGAAAGCCATTGGGCTTACTTACTTATCACTGGTCATCCTAGTCTAAAACCGGAGGCGTGAAATTAACAGTTAAAGTTGATGAC
This sequence comes from Microcystis sp. LE19-131.1A, assembly GCF_027532015.1. NCBI lineage: Bacteria > Bacillati > Cyanobacteriota > Cyanophyceae > Chroococcales > Microcystaceae > Microcystis > Microcystis sp. LE19-131.1A. The sequence goes on from NZ_JAPZSS010000184.1 coordinate 11,395, forward strand.
TGAATTGTAAATGGGTTGGAAATATCGCCGAATGAATTGTTAAAACTAGAAGTTATCCCCGTCGCTGTTTGACTGGATGGAAAAACTACATTAACTGTAGATACCGTGACAAGCTCACCATTAGCTGGTGTCGGTTGTGGAATAGTAATACTTGTAGGAGTACTTGTGTTGACAACTCCGGTCGTTTCGGTTGGCGTTCCGTTGTTATTAATAACAGAAAGAAAACTACTAGGATTATCTTCGCTTCCTGTGACAGAAAAAGTAAGGGGTTTTAACACAGTAGTAGGAACACCCTTATCATCAAATGTGACATTTACTGTCGGAATTACCGGAGTAGGAGAATTGATTAGGGAAGTAGATGGGATATTATCAGTTGTTGTTACGTTTACCGTCGGAATGACCGGTTGAGATCTGAGGCTGGTGGCAGGAATATTATCAGTTGTTGTTACGTTTACCGTCGGAATGATCGGTTGAGATCTGAGGCTGGTGGCAGGAATATTATTTGTTGTTGTTGTTACGTTTACCGTCGGAATTGCTACATTTGGGGTTATTACGGGAATAACAGGAGTAGCAAGACCTGGAATAGAAATTCGGGGAATTGACTGGGCAATTACCCGATGATTAACGAGAAAAATTTGTGAAACAATAACTAAGACAGTTAGTGCTGATTCTTTGGAGTTGAGTCTGCTGAGAGTTTTCATTTTGTTAGCCTCATTTTTAATTGTTGACAAGGGAATCATGCTGTCATTTGTTTGGATTGTAAACAGCAATTAAATTTAACTGACTGTTTAGCTGGTTGGCATCGGTCACAGGAACTAATTCCTGGATATATGGGCGATAACTGTAAACCTGATAACCCTTTGCTTGGATGTATTCCATTATAGCACCATTGCTACCGTGGGCTCCAGCAATATTTTCATAGATAATATTGGGCTTAAATTCTGTCAATAAACGTTCTGCTCCCTGTAGAACTTTTATTTCATGTCCCTCGGCATCTATTTTTAACCAGTCAACCCTCGTCAGGTTTTCTGTTTCAATTAAACTATCAAGGGTTAAACATTGAATAGTTACAGTATTAGCCAAATCATAATTAGGGGAATTATCGCTGATAACTTCATTTAACTCACTGGCATTATGGAGAGATAGTTTCGCCGAACCACAATAATCACTGGCCGCCGCCTCGTAAATTTTAACCCAAGGGAGTTGATTGATACGGCTTGTTTCTTGTAAGCAGTTTACACAAGCTTTAAATGGTTCGATAGCGATGACTTTACCTGTTTCTCCCACCCTTTGAGCAGCACTAAAGGTATAAACTCCCACATTTGCCCCCACATCAATAACGGTCATATCAGGACGGATTTGGGTACGCCACAATTCCATTTCCGCTTCAAACCAATCTTTTTGGGCGAGTAAAACAGCAGTGGTAATACTTTTTAAGTTAGCTTCCACTGTCAGAATGAGATTATCATAGGGAACATAAGTAAAAGGATTTTCCGGTCTGGCTTGGGTCCAAATCCACTCTCCCACATCGGGAGAGTTGGGGTTAAAATGAGTGACCCCTTGCTGAAGCCAATATTCTGCCGCTTTTGCTTCCGGTAAGTTACGATAAGCCAAATAAAGAGCTTGTATTGAGGGTGCGTAATTGGGATTAATCTGATGGGCTTTGAGCAGGTAAAAAATACCATCCCATTTTTGCCCACAAAAACGAGCAATTCCCAGTTGTAACTGTACGATGGGAGATGTTGCAAGGGATTGAGAGATTAATTGTAGGGTATCTTGCCCAGAAGCGTTGTAAAAGTAGGGTTGAGATAGATTAAGAACTTCGGCACATAAAAATAATATTTGCTCGTAGCAGTTTTCGGCTGCTAGAATTTTCTCTAAATATTCAGCTTTGTTTAATAAAGTACGGGCGGTGGAAGGTAAATAGACAAGTCCTTTGTTTGAAGCGGTTTTCCTAAAAGCAGGATCAAGAATACCGACAAAAACAGAATAAGCTAAAACATAGGCTTTGCTGTAATCGCCTATTAGACTATAAATCAGCGCTAAATGGACGGCGGCTAAGGGATGGGCTTTTCCCTGCTCCAAAACCGCTATCGCATTGTTTAATAGTTGTTTGCGAAAGGCAATATCTTGTGTCTCTTCTGCCTCAATAAGCATAATAACTGCTACATTGTTCCATTCTCTGAGCGTAGTGGGTTGATTCCAGTTAGTATTATCAGCAAAAGCTAAAAGTTGATCACACGCTTCTGAGGTCATTTGAGGGCAATTTTTCTGCACATATTGACTGTAATAATTGAGGGGACTTTGCGTCTCTGTTTGAGAGCGCATTGCGCTTATTTGTTGATCACCAGACTCTAATGGTTGTATTTTTTCCTGTTCTAGTTTTTTCCACATCTGTTGATAAGCATTTTCTAAGGCTAGAGTTAAACCTTCTATATCTCCTAGTTGAGATTTTTGAAAACGCTCTCTTAAGCTAGTTCGTAATTGAGCGATCGCCTCTAGATCCTGGGCAAAAGTAATAGCTTTGTTAACATATTCTTCGGGACTATGAGCGATCCAATCCCCTAAGCCGATCGCCTGTAGGAGACTATTTCCCATCCGTTGAATTTTACGATCGCCAGCAAGGGTTAAAACCGGAACCCCCATCCACAAAGCATCGCAAGTGGTAGTACAACCATTGTAAGGAAAAGTATCAAGGTGAATATCGATACGATGATATAAGGCGAAATAATCCTCAGCCAATGTCGGTGAGTCAATTAATTCAACTTGTTCGAGATTAAAGCCCTGTTCTTGCAGGAATAATTCAACACTTTGTTTTTCTTCGGTATCGTCTAAATTATGATAGTGGCTTTTGAGGATGAGACGGGACTGAGGTAATGCCTGAAGGATTTTTGCCCAGAGGGATAAAAGGAAAGGATTAAGTTTAGAAAAATTGTTCAAACAACCAAAGGTAATATATTCTGAACTTAAAGCGGGCAGGGGATTGACTTCTAGGGCTTCCGGGGAAGGTTGATAAGCCACATAGCATCTGGGGAGTCGCCAAATCGTCTCGCTGGTTTTTTCTTCCGTATCTACGGGGTGTAAATGATGATCGGTAATCCAATAATCGATGGTAGGGATACCTGTCGTGGCAAAATAGCCCAAGTAGGAAGCTTGAATAGGGGCAGGTTTGCTAAAAAAGATCGGCAGACGATTATCGTCTGTATGACCAGCTAAATCAATCAAAATATCAATCTGATCCTGTTTAATTTGCTCGATTACTTCAGCATCGGTAAGTCCGAGGGTTGATCGCCAGTAATCGCAAGAAGACTTAATTTCTTCGGTTATTTCATCAACTTTGCGGATTTCTCCATAACAATAAATTTCAAATTTTTGATGATCGTGATGTTTAATAATTGGGGCAATAAACTTGCCCACGGGATGACGTTTAAAGTCAGGGGACACATAACCAATTTTGAGTTTGTGTTGGGCAGCAGACCCTTGGTTAGGGATATTTGATTGGGGGATAGTCAATTCTGCCATATTATTACTTGTATTTCCCCTGAGGATCGATAGGCCAATATTAATTACTTCTGTGAAATTATATTGAGGATTAGAACCATAATTGACGGTGAGATATTCCAGCAATTCTAAAGCATAATCAGGAAAGTACAATATGTCCGCGATACAAGCCTGTTTTAATAGTTTTTCCGGGGATACAGAGCTAGGTTGACTAAGTAAATCTTGAAAGTAAAAGGCATCAGACCACAACAGTTGTCCCGAAAGATACTGAGGAATACCCGCTTTAATCTCAACAGGAAAAGATTTTTTGGAAATACAATGTAATCCTTTAAAACCTTGAAGAAAAAAACCTTGCTGCCGTAAATGATTATCTACGTCAGCAAAAAGCGGTTGATTTTTATAGATAGGGGCAAATTCAACTTCGGTTTGAATAGCCAAGGTGCTGTTTTTGATGATCTGTTGCGCCCCTTGAAAAATGTTTAATTCTGCCCCTTGTACATCTACTTGCAGAAAATCAATGGTATCAATTAATTCACTAGCACAAAAACTATCCAGAGTGGTTGTTTCTATTTCTGATACATAGTCTAGGGTAAGAAATTCGGGGAGAAAATTGGGAAAACGAGATACATAGCTGTGATTTGGTTCATAAAGAGAACTACACATTTTCTCTTTAGTAACATATAGTTGGGATTTGCCTTGAATGTTACTAAGGGCGATGGGAATATGTTTTTCTTGATGCCTGATATTTCTTTCCTTTAAATTCTGATTCATGCGCTTACATTCATCAGCATCGGCCTCAAATCCATAGATAGTTAAGTTAGGGGCAAAAATTCCCCACGATTGACTACTATAATCATCGGCCCCGGATAATTTTCGAGAACCTATCTGGGCGATGGTAATATGAATGTTATCTAAAAAATGTTGAGCTTTTAGCGTTTGTAAGAAGATAGTCATGGTAGTAAATTTAATGATTATAGAAACAACTGTAACTATTGACAATATTTAAGTTTGGATTTTGTTGCGATACCAACGAGAAGAAGCATCGTAAATTTCCTCGGAACTAACTTCTTTAATACCACTCAGCGCAAAAAGAAGTGCTGTATGGGCTAATTTATTTGCGGGATCACAGCGGAGGGACTGACGAAAACAATCAACCGCTTTCTTCTCATCAGGTTGACAGCTATAAACCACTCCCAGATTGTAATAGGCCATCGCATAGTCGGGATATAACTCGATCGCTTTTTCAAAACAACTTTTTGCCTTGGTTAACAATTTTTGCTGCTTATAACTGATTCCTAAGTGTAAATAAGCGATCGCATCTTGGGGTTTGGCTTGAATAATTTTTTGGAAGCAACTGACTGCTTTATCAAACTTTTTCTGTTCGTAGAGAACGACTCCCAAGTTATAGCGCAATTCTAAGTTATCGGGTTGCAGCAGCAAGGCACAACGGTAGTATTTTTCTGCTTTGGCATAGTTTTCTTGGCGATCATACAGTTGCGCCAGGGATTTATAAACCTCCACATTAGTGGAATCTAACTGCACACTATGAGAATAACAAGCGATGGCTTTTTCTGTCTCTTCTAACTGTTCATAGACCAAGCCGAGATTATAAAAAGCGCTAGGATAATCAGGCTGAGATTGAATCGCTTGTTGATAATAACTAATCGCCTCCTCTAATTGTCCTTGTTGTGCGGCTAAAAAGCCCAGATTATGATAGGACTTGGCATAGGTGGGATCTACTTTTATCGCTTGGAGATAGAAGTTTTTGGCTGACTCCAATTCTCCCGTAAGGGTTTTTTCCCTTCCAAGTTGGTGATAATATGCCGCACTGTTCTCCTCTGGGACCACGGGAAGGGGAGGAGAATTAACCTTATTTTGTTCCTCTAAATAAATTTGCCACATTTGTCGATAAGCCTCCTCCATCGCCGCTGCCATTCCTTTGGCATCTAACAATTCCGATTGAGCTAGGCGATCGCGCATCGTAGCTCGTAAATTGGCTAAATAGACAGTATCTTGAGCAAATTGTACCGCCTTCTGCACATAATCTTCGGGAGTATCCGCAATCCACTCGTCTAAACCCACTGCTTTTAAGAGGGTGACACTCAAACGCTCCATATTACGTCCCCCGGCTAAAGTCAGGGTGGGAACTCCCATCCACAGGGCCTCGCAGGTGGTAGTACACCCCCCATAGGGAAACGGATCAAGATGAATGTCCACATTATTGTAGGACGAAAAATGTGCTTGATCGTCTAGGAACTTGCCCTGAATAAACAGTCGATCAGCACTGATTCCCCGTTGGGTAAAGTCATTGATGATGTTCTCTTGAACCCTAGGATCAACCCCCGCCTGATGAATTGCTTTTAGGAAAAGACGGGAGTTAGGAACGGCTTTCAGTATTTGGCACCAAACATCAAGGGTTTCAGGGGTTAATTTTCTGGTGTTGTTAAAAGAACCGAAGGTAATTAAACCCGTTTTTTCAAAAGGTAGGGGCGAAACCGCTGGGGTGTCGAGATAGTTGTCATAGGTTAGATAACAACGGGGTAAACGCCAAATTGTCTCACTGGTTAATTCGGGAGTATCTAAAGGATGTAAGTTCTCATCGGTAATCCAATAATCAATGGTGGGTAAACCCGTGGTGGCAAAATAACCTAAATAGGTTGCTTGAATGGGGGCGGGTTTTATTCCTAGCACTTTGAGGCGATTCCCCGTCGTGTGACCGGCTAAATCTACCAAAATATCGATTTGATCTGCTTGGATTAACGCCGCTACTTCTAGATCCGATAAACCCACAGTACAGCGCCAGTGATCGCAGGTCGCTTGGATTTTTTCAGTAATCTGATCTCCTTTTTCCACTTCGGCGTAGGCAAATATTTCAAACTGATCGTGATGATGATTTTCTAGTAAAGGTTTAATAAAAAAACTACAGGAGTGACGACGAAAATCAGGAGAAATATAGCCGATACGCAAGTGGCGATCGGGGTCTGGTTGTCTCCAGTGGCGTTTGAGGGTAGGAAGGCTCTGTTTAACAACGTGGTAGATATACCAGAGATAGGAACTATCGAGAATCTCTTGGGGAGAAACAATCGTCAATGCGCCAAAACACCACAACAAAAATGAGTGGTTAACAGAATCATGCGGCTCTAATTGCATGATTTTATGACTATAATCGACCGCATTGGCTATCTTACCGAGTTTTTCAGCACAGGAGGCTAAACTTTTCAGGGCCGAAAGATTGTCACTGTCTATGGTTAAGACTTTTTGATAATAGGCGATCGCCTCGTGAATATAACCAATTTTTTCTAAAACCATGCCACAATTTTGTAGCGCGGGAATGTAATTAGGGTCAAGGGTTAAGACTTGGCGATAATAGGCGATCGCCTCGGGTAGTTTGTCCTGTTGTTGAAAGATGAGAGCCAGATTAAATAAGGGTTCAATGGCCGAAGGTTCAAACTCCAACGCCATCTCATAACAGTTTTGCGCCTGAAGTAATTTTCCCCGTCGCTCCCATTGATTACCCGTATTAATTAAATAGGCAACAAAATCCGACAATAACTCCCATTCCTTCGCCGTTAAAAGACTTTTTGCTTTTGCTAATTCTCCTTGATCCTGCCAAAATTTAGCTAGTTGAAACTTGATACTAGGATGATTGGGGTCAAGATTTAAAACCTGAGTCAAGCATTCGCCTATTTCCAGGGTGATTGCTTGCTTTTTCTCTTCTTCGAGGTTTTCTCTCTGGTTAATTAATTGCTGTTTGAGATTTAAGCCTAAACGATAGTAGGCTTTAGCGTATTGAGGATTCAACCTAATCCCTTGACGATAATAGTCGATCGCCGATTGCCATTGTTGTTGTTTTTCATTGACAACCCCCAAATTGTAATAGGATTGGTAACGCTCAGGCTCTAACTCGATCGCCTTGAGATACCAAGACTGAGCCAAAGCAAAATGACCCTGCTGGGTGAATTGATTGCCCAGATAGTGGGCGATTTCCGCACCTTGATTCCCTAAACCGCAATCGGCAAAGGAATCGATCAAAGAATTTTTTATTGCTTGATAAACTAGCTCCCGCTGATCGGGTAATATTTTCCAAACGTCTTTTTGTAGGGTTGCTAATAAATCCAGCCAAGTTTGCCAATTTATTTCTTTAACCAAATTTAAAAATATTTCCCTGAAGGTTTCGCCAGTTTCATCTCCGCCGAATAGCAGCAAGGGTTTAAAGAGACAGTGGACTAATAACTGCTCTTCTTTGGTGAAATATTCCTGCCAAGGCGCAGACTCGGTTGGAAAATCTAATAAATTCTCGATCGGATAATCTTGGCTATTAAACCTTAACCCAACGGACTGGGCTAGAGCCTCTATCTGCCCTAGGGGTGTTTGCCTGATGTCCTTTTCTTTTAACCAAATAACTCGATGGGCTAAGGGCAGCCAAATATGGGGCTGACATTGCAACTGTTTGGCCACGGCTTGGGTAACGGTCTCTTGACTACCCGTGATGGCGTTGCCCAAGGACTGACGCGGATCCGCGTGGCTATAGACCACTAACGCCCCCTCCCGTTGAATCTCCTGAAGGGCATCTTGCCCCAATACCTCAAACTGCAATAAAAGGGGGATAGCTTCTCCCTGCCGTAACCTTAAATAACGGTCAAGAGACACCGCATCTGGAAATACCCCCGCCTGAAAATCGAGGCCCGATTGAGTGTACAGTTCACCCAATACTCGGTAACTCCAAGCGGTTTGATAGTAGGGAATACGATTACAGAATATGATCATTACAACGACTGCATCCGCAGAGCTAGAAAGATTCAGGTTATTGGCAACCACTCAGAAGACGTTTGGGGAGTGACATCAGTAAAAAATTCTCCCCCTACCCTTCGGCTTTGCCCAGGGTAACAATTCCCTCACTGAAGCGCCGACTTTAAAAAGGGGACTTGTTGCTAATCTAAGACGGAAGTAACAGCAGTCCAAGCCCGGACGATACCAGACACATCCCCAAATGGACCCTTGCCAGAAGCTGCCGATATAGCGGCGGCAGTGGCACGCTCAACTGAACCCTGACCTGCGTTTGACCCGTTAACGGCACTAAGCGTTGCAGACTCAATAGCAACAACAGTTTGAGCATTAATATTCTGGGTAGCGTAACTCACTGTTACCGTAACCGTACCAGTAAATACATAGTCAGCAGCAGGCAAAACCTGCTCAACGGCAAAGCTATTGGTGGCTGCAGTGTTGCCATCGGTGAGAATGCTAGTGGTGGCACCGGACACTCGGGATTGGGATGCTGTACCGATAAATTGGGCTTGGGCGCTTTCGCCAACGGACAATACACCCGCAGCGGCAAGACCACCGGCTAGAATAGCTCCTCTGGCGATTCCTTGGTAATTAGAGGCCTTCATTGTTTGTCTCCTTTGTTAAGGGGCCAATGATTTTGAGGTCATGAGGCAGACTATTGCTCAGTTCGTCGTCTCGATAAGCTGTTGACTATCTCAATTACTCGTTAAGATTGCGGGGGAGCGGGCTTCGTCCGTGAGCTTAACCGAAAGGGAGCGGGGAGAGGCAGTTTGAGCATTTGTACCAAAATTTCCGATAGCGCAGTTTAAATTCAGTACAGCTTACCCGCGTTTTCTTGGTATGGATCGTTACAGACTCGACCGTCATCAGCTATAGATAACTGCGGTTGGCCACTGTCAAGGTTTACCACCCAGAACTCTTGGCTCTGTCAATCACCTATTGGACTTATCCCTTGCGATTGATCGATTAAAAAGAGGCCACCCAGGGCAATCCTGGGGGGCAACTGCACCACTTTTCTACCAGCGAAAAAAAACAGCAAGAGTTAATTCGGGTAGTATGTGGCTACAAAGTGGTATTTTTCACCCGGGTTGAGACGGGTTACCCACTTCAACTAATCTAAGACGGAAGTACCAGCAGTCCAAGCCCGGACGATACCAGACACATCTCCAAACTGACTTAGGCCAGAAGCTGCCGATATAGCGGCGGCAGTGGCACGCTCAACTGAACCCTGACCTGCGTTTGACCCGTTAACGGCACTAAGCACTGCAGACCCAATAGCAACGACGGTTTGGTCATTAATATTCTGGGTAGCATAACTCAGCGTTACAGTGACCGCACCAGTAAATACATAATCGGCAGAAGGCAATACTTGCTCAACGGCAAAGCTATTGGTAGCAGCAGCGTTACCATCGGTGAGAATGCTAGTGACGGCGGCGGACACTCGGGATTGGGATGCTGTACCGATAAATTGGGCTTGGGCGCTTTCGCCAACGGACAATACACCAGCTGCGGCGAGACCACCAGCTAGAATAGCGGCTTTGGCGATTTCTTGGTAGTTAGAAGCTTTCATCGTTTGTTTCCTTCCTTAGAGGGGTTATATGGTTCTGAGGCCATGAGGCGGCTTACGGTTTGGTTCGTCGTCTCAATGCCCTCGTTTTTTTGGTATGGATTGTTACGTATCCAACCCCCATCATTGTATATTACTACGGTTGGCTACTGTCAAGATCAACTACACAAAACTTTAGTTCTGTCAGTGATCTATTGGACGTATCTTTTGTGATTGATGAATTAGACGCAACCTGGGGTACTTCCGTGTTTAGTTATACCATTTTTCTAATTTTCTAGTAAGGAAAAAAACAGCAAGAGTTGATTCGGGTAATCGATCGAAGTCTTGTTATTCTTATAACTGGTAGGTTTCGAGATTTTTCTAGGCTCGCAGCTTAACCCGATCGACCGATAACCGATAGAGGGGTGCAGAATGGAAGAATGGTTAGATTTTATCGATGAAGTGGTCACTGTTAATGGCAAAGGTGAGAAAATTAAACGGGAAAAAGTCACTAATCGAGGTTATAAATATTTTTTAAGCAAAAAAACCTTTTTAGAAATGATTTCTATCCCTAGCGGTCAATACCTCATCGGTGCGCCCAAAAGCGAGTTAGGCTGGAAATTGAGTCAAAGTCCCCAATCTCTGGTTAATATTCAGGCTTTTTGTCTAAGTCGCTACCCAATCACCCAACGACAATGGCGCGAGGTGGCAAAATTAGAACCAGTAAATATTGAACTTAATCCCTATCCGGCCCATTTTGAAGGTTATGATCGCCCCGTAGAACAAATTAACTGGTGGGAAGCGGTAGAATTTTGCGATCGCCTATCCCGTCTCACGGGACTGAATTATCGTTTACCCGCAGAAAAAGAATGGGAATACGCTTGTCGGGGAGGTACATCCACCCCTTTTCACTTCGGCCCGACAATTTCCACGGATTTAGCCAACTATTCCGGGGTGGACTGGGATTATGGCGGCAAAGTGTGCAGTTCTGGTCGTTATGGGGAAGGTTCCCTAGGATGCGATCGCAGGGAAACCACACCGGTAGGAATGTTTGCCGTCGCTAACCCTTTCGGACTCTACGATTTGCACGGAAATGTCAGGGAATGGTGTGCAGATTACTGGCGCGATAACTACGAAGCAGCCACAATAGAAGATAGGGACAGACGAGTTTTACGCGGGGGTTCCTGGAATGATGGCCCTAACAAATGTCGCTCGGCCTACCGAGTCAAATTTCTCGCTACTGCTGGACTCTATGATATCGGTTTTCGTGTGGTTAGCGATAATTCTCCTTAAATCTGAAAACCGATCACTGATTACTGGTGACAGGGAGGTGAAAAAATTGAAAATAGAACTACCCCAGCAAATAATCAGCGAATTTTGTCAGAAATGGCAGATATCTGAAATGTGTTTATTCGGATCGGTTTTGCGGGAAGATTTTCGTCCAGATAGCGATATTGATATACTGGTCAGTTTCCAAGATAGTGTTTCTTGGGGACTTCTGGAGTTTTCGAGGATGAAACGGGAATTAGAGAATTTATTGGGACGGAAAGTTGATTTGCTAACGAAAAAATCGATCGAGCAGAGTCATAATTGGATTCGTCAACGAGAGATTTTAGAGACAGCGCAAGTGATTTATGTGGCGGGATAAGGCTTTTTTACTAGATATTGTCCGAGCCGGTCAATTAGCTCAACAATTTGCCGAGCAGCTGGCAAAATTTGCAGGTGTTTGTCAGAAAATTTTTAAAAATGTACCGCTCCTCGATCGAGAGTTAGAATTGATTTTAGAGAAAATAAAGGTGATTTAACCAAATGATTGCTAACTTTGACCATAACTATCTTTCCCCGGAAGATTATTTAGCAACGGAGAGAATAGCTAAAGATAAACACGAATATATTCGCGGTCAAACCTACGCCATGGCTGGTGCAAGTAAAGCCCACGGTATGATTATTATCAACTTAGCCACACTTTTAAAAAACCGGCTGCGGGGTAGTGGTTGTCTTGTCTATGCCACAGCTATGAAAGTTCGTCTAGAAATAGCTAATAGTTATTTTTATCCCGATCTTGTGGTCACTTGCGACTCGCGAGATAATCAGTCTTTCTCGGAAGATTTTATCCGTTATCCGCGCTTGATTGTAGAAGTATTATCCCCCACTACTGCTGCTTTTGACCGGGGCGATAAATTTGCCGACTATCGTTCCCTTGAAACTTTAGAAGAATACGTTCTTATCAGTCAAGAACGCATCAGTGTGGATTGTTTTCGTCGCAATGATGAAGGATTCTGGGTTCTTTATCCCTACAGCAAAGGAGCAGATATTTATCTAGCTAGTATCGATTTTCACTGTGCGATCGAATCTTTATATGAAGATATAACAGAAATCTGTTAAAAAATCAGATAAGTTTTTTTCTATGTACTATTTACTTTTTACTTGATTAATGCTTGTCATCCTCTCCGCTATTATTCCAGTGGGTTTTATCATCCTCATCGGTGTGATAGCAGGAAAAGTTCTCACTGTTGAAGTGCATTCCCTTTCCCAAATCACGGTGTATATTCTTGCTCCCGCTTTGGTGATTGATGGACTCTATCGCACCACTTTATCCGGCAGCAATATCGGTTTAATTCTCCTAGGCTTTGCTCTTATCTCACTGGTAATGGCGATTGTCGTCGAAATTATGGCCTATTGTCTCAGTCTCGATGCCGATACCCGCAAAAGCCTCATGGCTGCCGCTGTGATGCCCAATAACGGTAATATGGGTTTACCGGTGGCTAGTTTTGCCCTGGGTGCGGCCGGACTGGAAAGAGCGATAATCTATATGATTGGTTCTAGTATTCTGTTATTTGGTATTAGTCCCGCTTATTTGCGAGGAAAAAGCTTTCTTTCAGGATTTCGCCTAGTTTTTCGCTTGCCCTTAATCTGGTCAATTTTTATCGGCATTAGCTTTCAAACTTTCTCTTTTCATCTTCCCCTGCAATTAGATAAAAGTATTAGCTATCTGGGACAAGCGGCAATTCCTTTGGCTTTAATTATCCTAGGTATTCAATTATCTCAGCAAAAATTAGCGATCGGTAAATTAGAATTATTAGGGGCCGGTTTGCGTCTTTTAGTCGCGCCTCTTTTGGCATTTGCGATCGGCAATAGTTTAGGATTAACTGGTATGGATCTAAAAATTCTTATCCTACAGAGTGCCATGCCCACCGCCGTTAATACCGTCATTTTAGTCACAGAATTCGGTGGTTCAGCCGCTTTAATGGCCCGCACAGTTGTGGTCACTACCCTTGCTAGTTTTCTGACTATTCCTTTCTTTCTTTGGTTATTAAAAGTCTATTTATAGCAGTTATCTTAATGGTGAGGTGCGAAGTTTTCGTTTTGGGGAGCCAGTCGTCAGTTATCAGTATTCAGGGGGTGCATCTCATTTTGGTAAATCTACTAATTTGGGATTTTTAAGGGGAAACTTTCTCCTAAAATTGGGCATTACTTTCGGTTTTATCACTCAATCCAAGCTTTTGGGGGGTTCTACCCCCCAAACCCCCCGCGCATTAGGTTAACTGTGAGATGCTTACACGCGATTGTTCATATTTTTGTACTAATTTAAGAGTCACTGATAATTGCTGATTGTTGGTATTTCTGCAAGTGTGGGATGCACCCTTATTCAGGAGATTATTTTATTTATTCTCCCCTCTCCCCAATTCCCCACTTCCCCACTTCCCCACTTCCCCACTTCCCCACTTCCCCACTTCCCCACTTCCCCACTTCCCCAATTCCCCACTTCCCACACCCCACACCCTACACCCCACACCCCTCTCCCCAATTCATAATTCATAATTTAACCTTTGACTCACCCCGGCAATGGCAGCCAAGAGAAGCCAAACAATAGTATTAATCTTGACATCGGAGAGGGTGACATCGACGAGATTAAATAAAACGCAAGCACCAAAGGCCACCAGATAGGTAAAGATAATTAACTCCCCCCCGGCTTTTTGTTGCCGTAGAAAGATAAATAAACGCACCCCTTGGGCATAAATCCAACCCACCCAAACAGACAACAAAATTAAGCCAATAATTCCCGTTTCTGCCATTAACATCAAATATAAATTATGGGGATGACCTAACCATAATCCCTGACTTTTTTCGTAAAGAGGTGTAAAACTGCGTAATCCCCAACCGAATAGGGGTCTTTCTTGGGTCATTTCTAGAGTAAAACGCCATTGAGTTGATCTGAGAGTAGCTAGAGGGCGATTGGGGAACATTTCATCGGATAATCGCGCCCAAATCGCCCTAGGAACCCAAAAACGCAGACTATCCCTGAAAGGATTTGGTCCCCAAGAAGCAAGGGAAATCATCCCTCCCAAGAGGACAAAACCAGCGACTAAGGCATTCCAACCCAGATAAAGGGCAAAAATTAGGCAACCTAAAAAGGCTAAGGCCCAAGCATTGCGAGAATTGCTTAAAAATAGCCCTACACTGTCGATAAATATGGTTAAAGTTAAAAACCCGACTTTGAGATTTAAAAGGTTATTTCTTTGTCTGTGCCACTGCCGCCAAGTTAGAATTAATAAACCGATCGCTAAAATCAGAGTTATTAATAAATAAGCCCCCAAAAGATTAGCATACATAAAAACCGAAGACATCCGCCCGTCCGGTTCACCCCCCACCCCATAGGGCCAGGTAAAAATCCCTTTTAATGCTTCCGGTTTTTGCCAACCGAGAAAAATTTGTCCCCATCCCATCACCACTACCCAAACCGACGGAATAACCATCACCCAAGCTAGTTGACGCAATTGAGAGGGTTTTTTAATTAATTGCCGAATATTGCTAAAAAAGAAGAAAAAAGGCAGAAAATTTCCTAAACCAATCCAAGCATCCCCCGGAGTTGGGGAAAGACTGGCACTAATCATTAACCAAAGAGTGACGATACCGAGACCTTGATTGAGACGTGACTGGATAATTGCCCGAAAATTGCCGGTAAAAACCCTAATTAAGACGATAATAATGCCGATACCCGCCAACTCCGGCAGGACCATGGCAATAAAAACTGAAAAAAGTATTAAATTCCACTCCCACCCTTGACAAAAAATCTTTTTCATCGGAAATTTTGGGTCTGAAACCCCGCCGTTCTAGGTTAGCTTTACGTTAGAATTAAAAGGCCAGTCTCGAAAACCAAGTGGACGGCGCAGCACCTTGAAAACTCGGCTTAGGGGGTTCCGACCAGAAAAGCTTGGCCGGGTAAAAAGTCGCGCGCAACAAGTACAAGAAGCTATAGGCGGTCAACGTACCGTGGGACACACGGAATCGGGCTTCTGAAATGGGGCGAAAGTCTGTGGACTCTGTGTAAGACAGTACATGGTTTTTTAACTGTGGTATGCGACGGTGGTGGAAGCAGAAACTTAAATCGTGAGGTTTAGGAATCGCC
>NZ_JAPZSS010000238.1:0-2715 GCF_027532015.1 Microcystis sp. LE19-131.1A
AATAATAATTCCTAGTAAGCTCGCTCCTATCCCTAATTCTTTCGTTAGCTTTTTGCCTAGAATCGCTAGATCTATTTCTAGCGAGAGAAGCCAGAAGCCTGTGTTGGCAAGTTTTCTAGCTCGCTTGTCCCCCTGTCAGGACGATTTCTACTTCCTGATTTTGGCGATATATGGCTACCTGTTGACTAATGGGATCAATTAACCAACCTCTATATCATATCATGTAAAGTAGCGATCGAGCAAATGCTCATTGATCGCTACTTTACACGATCTTGTAACTCATCTCGCTCTTTCCCTTGCCACAAAATCTCGTTAATCAAAGATTGATAGCCTTGGTCTAAAGTGTATCAGACTTATCTGAAATGACTATATAACCCAAAAAACTGCTGAAAAAAGGGGCTTCGCGCCCCCAAAAATCTTTAGTCAACCGATTAAAAATCTACACCAGACTATAGACAATTACTAAGCCCAAAACTGCGGCAAAGACAATTAAAGCGTAGAATTGGGCGCGACCATTTTCAAGGTATTTAAGACCTTCACCACTGACAAGAGTAGCTAAACCGGTTAAATTCACCGCCCCATCGATAACGCGATAATCCACCTCCATAATTTGCCGTGCGAGACGACGACAACCCTGGACAAAAACTCGATCATAGAGATTATCAATGTACCACTTGTTCAGGGAAAAACGATACAAAGCGGGGAATTTTTCGGCAATAGTTGCGGGGTCAATTTTCTTCTGGAGATACATCAAAGAAGCGACAGTAATCCCGATTAAAGCAATCCCCACCGAATTACCCGCCATAATCAGAAACTCCGTCCAATCAAAAGCATGAACTTCTTCCACCACTTCGTTAGGAACATGAATAAAACCCTCGAAGAAATTCTGCCAAGGTTTACCCACCAAACCGATTAACAAAGAAGGAACCGCCAAAATCATTAGAGGTAAAGTCATAGTAATTGGCGATTCGTGGGGTTCATGGGCATGATGGCCGTGGTTGTCTTCTTCCTGCGCTTCCGAGTCTAATTGCTTAACATTCATTGCCCCCGGTCCAAAAGCCGGAATCGCGCCCGCGTTGGCTAACAGTCGCCGTTTAATCTCCTTATTAGTCCCTCTAAACTCCCCTTCAAAGGTATTAAAGTACATCCGGAACATATAAAAAGCTGTTAAACCCGCAGTACCCCAACCGATTAACCATAAAGCTGGGTTCGCCTCAAAAGCTAAACCGAGAATTTCATCCTTCGACCAGAAACCAGCGAAAGGAGGAATCCCACAGATGGCCAGAGTTCCCACCAGGAAAGTTAGGGCGGTAATGGGCATATACTTGCGTAAACCGCCCATCATCCGCATATCTTGCGCTAAAACCGGCTCATGACCGACCACATCCTCCATACCGTGGATGACCGAACCGGAACCGAGGAACAACATCGCCTTAAAATAAGCGTGGGTCATCAGGTGGAATAATCCCGCACTATAAGCGCCGATACCCATAGCCATAACCATATAACCCAATTGGGAGATGGTGGAATAGGCTAAACCCTTTTTGATATCATTCTGGGTGAGGGCGATACTTGCCCCTAGAAAGGCAGTAAAGGCCCCCGTCCAAGCAATTACCGTCATCGCCGTGGGAATTGGCTCAAAAACGGGATACATCCGAGCAATCAGGAAAACTCCGGCGGCCACCATCGTGGCGGCGTGAATCAGGGCCGAAATCGGGGTCGGACCTTCCATGGCATCCGGTAGCCAGACATGAAGGGGAAATTGGGCTGATTTGGCCACGGGTCCAAGGAAGACTAAAACGGCGAATAATGCCGCTAAACTGCCGGCAATGGCTCCAGAAGAGACTAATTCCTCTAGACGTTCACCCATGATATCAAACTCGAAGCTACCAGTGGCCCAGAAAAGCCCCAGCATTCCCAGTAATAAGCCAAAATCGCCGACGCGGTTGGTAACGAAGGCTTTTTGACAGGCCTCGGCGGCCGCCGGACGAGTGAACCAGAAACCTACTAGCAGATAGGAACACATCCCCACCAATTCCCAGAAAACGTAGATCTGGACTAGGTTGGGACTGATGACCAAACCGAGCATAGAACTGCTAAAAATGCTCAGATAGGCGTAAAAACGCACATAACCGGGGTCGTGGGCCATGTAACCATCGGTATAAATCATCACCAAAAAAGCCACGGTGGTGACGATAACCGACATTAAAGCACTGAGGTGATCGATCGTATAACCCATTTTCAGGTGAAAGTTACCCGCCGATGCCCAATCGATCATTTGGGTATAGGGAGCGTGTCCATTGATTTGACTCCACAACAGCGCAAAAGACAGCACCATCGACGCACCGAGGGTAGAAATGATCAATACAGCATTCACCTGTCGCAGACGATTGGTGACTTCATTAAAGGAAATTAAGCCCGCACCGACTAGGGTAGCGCCTACCAAGGGTAGGACGGGAACTAGCCACGCGTACTGATAAAGCGGTTCCATTCAGTAATACCTAGTTTACAATTTCACACTATTTGGTTTATCCTCATCTATTGTGACATAGGTTAATTCTTAAGAAAGTGTTTATAGTTAGTAAAAGTATAGTCAAATATAGACAGACTGAATTCCATTTCAGAAATTCCCTTCACTTTTACTTCGAGAGATTGATTCTCCTTGGGTGAACTACGCACCTCTCTATCCCATAGCGGTTAAACGCATTTGGGAAT
>NZ_JAPZSS010000249.1:0-16037 GCF_027532015.1 Microcystis sp. LE19-131.1A
CGATGCTCGAATCGGGAGCATTACTCCGCGTCGTCTCCCGCAAATGGCAGTTCGTACCACTCTTCACAATTGCCATCCCCATCCTCTCCCACACAAAAAGTTCCCCAACCAAGTTGAGCGATCGCATTGCCATCACGAGAGACGGTAGCGGCATTTTCCCGTTGGACGGGAGCAGAGTTACGGGGTGTCAGTTTCTTGGTTTTCATGGTGGAATTTCCTCCAATAGATTTGTTTTTCATACTGTAGCAACACTACCAATCAAAATCAATAGTTTTTAGGCAAGTTTTTGTTAAAAAAAGTAAAAGTTGCACAGCACATTTTCTTGCTTGATAAAACGAAGAACCCAGCCTACCTACTCTTAGCGATTAGTAGTTGTATGTGAAGAACAAGCCTTATTTGCTTGGGCATAAATTTTCAATGCGACAGACATTTGTTGTTGTGCCGTTCCTCCTTGGGCTTGAAACCAGGCAAAAGTTTCTGGATCGACTTCAACTTCTACAGTAACAGGAGGATTAGGCATTCGCAGTTGTGCTTTAGCCCAAAAATCCTCTGATAGAGGAGGAATATCAGAAGTGTCAATATCCTCATCTTTCATTTCATCAATTCTATTCCAATCTGTTTTTGAGATATTGCTCATAATATTTTCGTTCATAAGATAATGCTTTTCTTAAAGATACAATACGAATTATTTCAGCGTCAGGTTCAGTATAGACAATAACGACAACTCGTCCATCTAATAAACCAATAGCAACAAAGCGATCTTCTCCATAATTCTCTCGCTCATCCAATTCAACAACTATCGGTAGGTTAAAGATACGATAAGCATCTGCAAAGTCAAATCCCTGGGACAATTCAGACTTGAATTAGCGTTGTTCTGGTGCTTTGTTGGTGCTGATGAGGATAAACTGGTGTATAGTTATCCCAAGAGATGATAGATGGGATAACTTTAGATTAGCACTTACTATTCTACCCCACATCTATTCTTCCCTTCTTTTAATTTTCCTTGGTGATCTTCCACATTTCTTAAATAATTTGACCAATCATATCTCTCGATGAATGCTCAAAAAATACCTCGTCTCTGTGAGCTAAAAATTCAGGCAATTACCCCCTATTCTCTGGCCTGGGCGCACCAGCGATCGCTGGTGGAGGCGAGAATTGCTAATCCTAACTTACCCGATGTGCTGCTCCTACTGGAACATCCCCCCGTTTACACCCTCGGTACCGGTTCAGATATTAAGTTTGTTAAATTTAATCTTGACAAAACCGACAAAGAAGTGTACAGAATCGAGCGAGGAGGTGAAGTCACCTATCACTGTCCGGGGCAGTTAGTGGGCTATCCGATCCTCAATTTGCGCTATTATCAGCAGGATTTACACTGGTATTTGCGACAATTAGAAGAAGTCATCCTGCAAACTATCGCTATTTATGGATTGTCGGGGGAAAGAATCGGGGGCTTGACGGGGGTATGGGTAGAAGGGTATAAAATAGCGGCGATCGGTATTAAAGTTAGTCGTTGGATTACCTATCATGGTTTTGCCATTAATGTTTGTCCGGATTTAAGCGGTTTTGCCGAAATTATTCCCTGTGGGATTGCTAATAAACCCGTGGGCAGTTTACAGCAGTTTCTGCCTAATATTAGTCTTAGGCAAGTACAGCAAGATTTATCGAGAGTTTTCACCTCAGTTTTCGGTGTGGAATTATTTTCTCTTGACAAGGATTAATATGAGCGATCGCAAAGACCCAGAAAAACTCACCGTGGAAAATAGGGCTGATAACCCCGAAAATAACGGTAAAACCAGTTTATCGGCCCCCGATGCCTCCGAATACGTCTCCTCTTTATCTTCGCGTAATCCTCTGCGTCAGCGCATCCTACTATTAAAAGATCTTCGGCCGGGTAACGCGGGGTTACTGTTGGCCCCCCTGATGGTGATGACTATCGGCCTCGTCTTTAGCTGGGACTGGTTAGGCTTTTCTGGGGCGATAGTAGCGATATTAATATCTTTACAGGTGATTTTGCCCTCTATTCGCCAGTGGATCGCCCATTATCTCACCCCCTCTGAACGTCAGACGGTTTTTGCCTTTATCGTTTTTATAGCTGCTCTGGCCGGATTAGGGAAATATTTAGGGGTTTACGATCGCATATTGCGATGGTTGGAGAGTTTTAAATACGATGAGTTCGGTTCCTGGGCCGAGTGGGTGGGGGCCTTGGGACAAATTATGATCGCCGTGTTAGCTGTCTATGTGGCCTGGGAACAGTACGTTATTTCTAAGGATTTAACCATACAGCAAAATCGCATTACCCAACAACAGACGATCGATTCCTATTTTCAGGGGATTTCCGATCTAGCCTTAGATGAGGAGGGATTTTTAGAAGATTGGCCCCAGGAAAGAGCGATCGCAGAAGGTCGCACCGCTTCTATCCTCAGCAGTGTCGATGCCTCTGGGAAAGCGAAAATACTGCGTTTTTTGAGTCAATCGCGGCTATTATCACCGATTAAACGCGATCGTTATCTAGGCCGACCGATTCTAGACGGGGAAGGGGGTTATGCGGAGGATCGAGAGTTCGGTACAAGAGTAGTACAATTGGGGGTAATGTTAGCGGGGGCCGACATTTCTGGGCAGGATCTGCGCTGGACGGATTTAAGCGAAGCGAATATGGTGCGGGCCGATTTAAGTTATAGCGATTTGGTGAAAGCAAATGTATCGCGGACAATTCTCTACGAAGCTAATTTAAGAGGGGCAGATATCAAAGGGATGCGTTTATTTTATGGTTCCCTAGAAAATGCTACCCCCCGCAGTCGTACCGTTCCCCCCAATTATGACAGCGGAGAACACACGGGAGCAGTGGTAGAAAATGTCAATTTTACCGGGGTGAAAAACATGAGCGAGGAACAACGTCACTATTGTTGTCGTTGGTGTGGGGAAAAGTCCCGCTCAACCATTCCGGGGGGATGTGCTGATATTGCCAATCTTTTAGGTCGTTAACGGAGGCGATCGGCAGGGGGCAGTGTTATAATCAGTGGTATTCATTGCTAATAATTCCCGCAAACTTATGAATCAAAAAGTCGTTATTCTTGCCACTGCTTCCGCTAGTTTATTAGCCCTAGCAGTTACCACTAACTCTGGACAAGCTGCCCCAGAGTCCTTTCATCCTAGTTTCAATACCAAGAACTTAGGTGACATGATTATCGCCAAGACAACCGGGGAAGAAAATCCGATTTTACGTCATCTTAATTGTAGTTGTGCCGCCTGCACGCAATCCCTTAACTCCTCACTCAATTGATAATTTTCCACCCCAACGATCCTGGGGAATAAAAGTCCGCTCTAGATTAATTTTTGCCACGGGTTCTGTGAGGGTAAATTCTCCCGATTCGATCAGTGCTTTTAATTCTAAAGCGGCTTCCCGGGACAGGGAAATACTGGCCAAAGGAGCCACCCTCACACTTTTTCCCTCGATCATAATCCGACCGCTTTTTAGTTTAGCGTAGGTGATTAAACCAAAGGTAGGACGGACTCGCCGGGGAATCGAAAAATCCACCACTGGAGCGACAATTTCCTCATCTTTTACGGCACAATGTCGAACGATTTCCTCGCTTAAAATCGGAATCGGTACTGCTACCCCTAACATTAAAGAAGCCCCATAATTTTTGAAATAACAACCCCGCACCCAGCGAGCATTCATTTGTTTAGCATCCCCAATTAAGGCTAAGGTGGAAGCGGGACCAATAGGAGTTCGATTTTGTAGGCGTTTTTGCAGGGGAAAATGTTGGGTTCCTTCCCAGGCAATATAACCGATTCCTCCTCCCAAAAAAATGCGCGTACCGATGCCTATAGCCTCTAAATCTGGGTCATTTAACAGGGGAGAAATTGCCCCGGGGTTAGAATACACTGCATTACCTAATCGTGGCTGTAGTGGTCCCAAATAAGTATATAAAGTCCGCTCTCCCCCATTGACTCCGACGATAAAATTCTGGTAGAGATTGCGAGGATTAAAAAGATAAAATTGATTGATAGTATCCTTAGAAATAATCGTTTCAAAAGAAGTGCGAGGATAACAATCAGTGGCCTGGCCGACAGCGCGCAATTGAATCGATTTTCCAGCGATTAAATCCTCAATAATATGTCCGCCGCCCCTTTCGGGATTTTCTCCCTCTAAATTCTCATTTTTGGCCGCTAGATCACTAATAGCACTGGCTCCTAAATATAAATCCACCGCCCCAAAACCAGCATAAGCAGGAATCCCATCTAACCAACATTGACGAACTTTTATCGGCGGATCCGTCTGACCTAAATTAATAATTGCCCCCGAAGATTCCATCGGTTCAAAGGTTCCCGTACAAACCACATCTACTTGGGAAAAAACCTCCTTAATTCCCATCTCGCTCACGCGGCTTTTTAATTCCTCTACTGTCCAGACTACAGCAGTTTTTTTAGCAATTTTGTCGTTGATTTCAGCGATTGTTCTCATAATAAGTAGCTGGTTATAATTAAATTGAAGATGGATTCCCCCTTAATAAGGGGGTGCCGATCCCCCCTTAATCCCCCCTTAATAAGGGGGGTGCCGATCCCCCCTTAATCCCCCCTTAATAAGGGGGGCATCTGAAAGTTTTCAACACCTACCTACTTAAAAATTGGCAAGATGGGGGTTAGGGAGCTTTTTGCTGTTATCAGTCAACAGTTATTAGATGTGAGTTTTCAGTGAGTGGTATTAACTGAGCAGTATTAAATGGCCATAACAGTGCTGTCTTTTCACCGATTACTGATTACTGATGACTGATCACTGTTATAAGATAAAAAAGGGAAAATTTACGATCGAAGCTTTTCTATGACAGTTACACCCGTTCCGGCCTCCTTTAATCCTGTTTCTGGTCTAGTTAACCGTATTCTCGGCATAAAACCGCTTTTTGACATCGCTCGCTATCAGGCCCGCAATATGATGATTAAAAGAGCCGAAAAACTAGGCGTACCTTGGCGAGAAACCGTCAAACAATGGCAGCAACGGGATTGGAGTCAGGAACTGCAAGCGGTAGAAAATCCCGATCTCGTCTATCCCGAATACTATGTTTGTTCTTTCCACGCTTACGAAAAGGGCAATTTAGACTGGTTGCCAGCTTTTGAGGTAGAATCTGCCGCCTATGCTGTCCATTCTACCATCTGGCCCGGGGCGGGGATGGACGGCGACCCGCGATTGCGACGGGAATATCACCGGATATTAAAGGAGCAAATCAAGGCAAAAATTAACGATATTGTCGATTTAGGCTGTAGTGTCGGCATGAGTAGCTTTGCGCTGCAAGATACTTATCCGCAAGCGCGGGTAACTGGGTTGGATCTCTCTCCCTACTATTTAGCAGTTGCTCAATACCAGGCTCAACAAAAACAAAAGACGATTCAATGGCAACACGCGGCTGCGGAAAAAACTCAATTACCCAGTCAGTCCTACGATCTGGTATCTTCGTTTTTAATGTTTCACGAACTACCCCAACAGGCTACTAGAGAAATTTTCGCCGAAGCGCGTCGTTTATTGCGATCGGGGGGTTATTTGACGCTGATGGATATGAATCCGCGCTCGGAAATTTATCGAAAAATGCCCCCTTATGTCCTCACCTTACTCAAGAGTACCGAACCCTATCTCGATCAATATTTTACTCTCGATATCGAACAGGCATTAGTTGAAGCGGGGTTTCAAGCACCGATCATTACCCCCACCAGTCCCCGACATCGGGCGATTGTTGCGCGGGTTTCCGAATCATAATTTTGAGGTAATCAATGAAGATAATTTTTCGTCAAAGCTGGACAAAGATATTAACTATTGTCCCTCTCTTTCTGTTAATTTTTGCCAGCAAAACCCTCGCCCATCATGCCATGGCAGGGCAAACTCCCGATAATTTTTTAAACGGATTTTTATCGGGTTTAGCTCACCCGGTTATCGGTTTAGATCATTTAGCTTTTGTGGTGGCTAGTGGTTTAATTGCTGTGGGGATGGAACAGGGTTTATTGATTCCGATCGCTTTTGCGATTGCTACTTTAATCGGGACGGGGATTCATTTACAGGGAATAAATTTACTTTTTCCTGAAGGGATTGTTGCCCTTTCTGTGGTGATTTTTGGACTAATTTTAACCCTGAAAAAAGGGTTACAAAATCATTCTAATCTCTATACGATCGCTCTGGCAACTCTGGCAATGATTGCGGGAATTTTCCACGGTTATGCCTACGGAGAATCAATTATCGGGGCGCGAGTTGCCGCTTTAGTTGCCTATTTAATCGGTTTTACCGTCATCCAATTAGCGATCGCATCTGGGGCTTTTTTCCTTGGCAGTGTCATCAAGGAAAAATTAGCCAAGCAAGCGACTCTAATTAGTAAGTTAATCGGATTGGCAATTATGGCGATCGGTACAACTTTTTTAGTGGGAATTAAGTAAATTAATCTCGATGGGGCTAATTATTAATGGCTCTCTTGAGGTTATGAGATCGAAGAAAGGGCGTACAATATACGCCCCTACCAAACAAGTACGGGAGAGGCACTGAATTGGAAGAGGAGTTAGGAATTGAGTTCTCAAAGCAAAAATAATCCTAATTCCTACCCCTACTATTTTTTTAGGTTTCAGAGGGGAAGTAACCAAACAGTTTTTTATAATCAGAGGCCAGATATCCTCGATGAAAAAAACCTAATTCTTCGGCAATTTCATAAGTTAATTTTGTCTGATTATTTTGGTTAAGAGATTGATGTAAAGCATTAAGACGAAGCAACTTAAAATAATTGTAAGGAGACATTTGATAGAAGTCTTTAAATATATATTCTAAGGTGCGTTGACTTACTTTTAATTCTTGACAAATCGCTGGAATAGTCAGATCAGAACGCAGATTTTTTCTCATCATTTCTTCTGCTTTTTTGAGGATAGAGGTGCGTCTGATAGCGTTTTTGGGGGTTTTAATATCTTTGGTTACTGCTAAAGTCAAAAGAAAATCTTTGACAATTTCTTCTTTTAATTTTTGCCTGACAAAATTTAATCTTAATGCTTTTCTTTGCCAAGATATTTGTTGACGATCTAAATTAAATAGCATTCGATAAAGTTGATGACAAGATTGTTGGAGATGACGAATTTTTTCCGATGGGCAAATCACAACAGAAGAAGCGGAAGAATTTAAAAACTTTTTCGCTTCTGGTAGCTCTAAATTTTGGCACAATTGTTGCAGATAATTATCATGAACGTAAAGCTGAAAACGATTGGAAAAGGGATGTTGAAAAATGGAAATTTCTGATTTAGGGGGGACAATCCCAAGATAGTTATTTTCTAATGAGTACAAATTTTGGAAGAAGACGGAATTCACCTGAATAGGAATCGCAAAAACCCACATTTTAGAATGGACTACTCCCACAACATTTATTAAACAATTACGTTGCGATAATTCTAACATCACTTCATCGATGATGATCCTTGAAAGATACCCTTCAAAATGATCACCACTGAGTTGTAAAGCATCTCCGTTGACAAATTCTCGATTCTGAAAATAGCGAGAAAAGTCACAAAAATATTCACTTTTAAAGGTTAATTCCTGAGAATCAATTAAAATATCGGTTTTACTGTCAAAAATAAACATCTATGTATAACTCCTTGGTTATTGAGTAAAGTTAAAATTTTTTTGCCCATCAATTTAAAGACCTGCGTTTTTTGGATCATCTTAGCATAGAGGACTGAGTAGTATGAGTTACAGCAGAGTTGATTTGTTAATTTTGTCCATCAGTGTAGTTCCGTTTAAATCTCTCACTTTTTCCCGTTATTAATTACCAAGTAAATGTCGATGGTTAAACAATATATGCCATTTAAAGATTGCTCTAGGGTATTGGGTGCAGAAATTCTTCAATTACGTCCCCCGGCATTTTCTGATGACCCAAAATATAACACATTTAGCTATACCTATTATCCAGGGGGATTGGAAATTTCCGATAGCTATATCTATTATCCAGGAGAATCAGAAATTTCCGAAGCCCTTGCCAGGGAAATCCCTACGTTCGCCGTTCCCCCGACAAATTATCCAGAGGGATTGGAAATTTCCGATAGCTATATTTATTATCCAGGAGGATCGGAAATTTCCGAAGCTGTTGTTCCTAATATTAGCACTTGTCTCTATGCGCTCAAAGCAATCATAGCATTTTTCATCAGAATGAGCCATGGGCAAGAGGCTTAAACCCTTTGTTGGCAAAACTTGTCGATACCTCAGTAACGTGAAAAGCGCTATAACTACACATCTAAGCCACCGACATCGTCTTCATCATCAGGAGGGGCTGTAACATTCAGCGTTAATCAAGGAGACCCGATCATAAACTTACTAGGCGGCTCCGGTGGTAAAGAATTTTATGAGGGTGTAATATTGCCAAATGGAGATCTAAAAACTAACTGGCAACTGACTCCTTTTATGAACCTCGCCGTCGTCACCAATTATATTTTTGGTTTCGTCCTCATCGTTTTTGGCAGCGATAGTGCGATCGCAGATTGTGTAGAGAGTTTGTCGGGTGGGCAATGCCTATTTTACATTCAAGGTAAAATAGAGCCAAGGAAGTTAGTAGAGAGAGAAAGCTATTTTGCCAGCTATGAGCCAAACCCTACCTAAAACTGTTAATTTCGAGGAATTCGTCCCTTGGCTGCCTGAAAATTCTGGAGTACGTTATGAGCTACACAAGGGAAATATTATTGAAATGGCACAACCCGCAGGAGAACACGAGGAAATCAAAGGATTTTTAACTGTTAAACTCAGTGGAATAATTGATAGACTGGGTCTTCCTTATTTAATTCCTAACCAAGCGATTGTCAGACCTGCTGGTAAAAACTCTGGTTATTTTCCTGATGTATTAGTGCTAAATCGAACCAAGCTCGCTCAGGAAAAATTATGGAAAAAAGAATCAATCCTTAGTGAGGGTGCATCTATCCCTCTGATAATTGAAGTGGTATCGACTAACTGGCGTGATGATTACTACTTAAAATTTGCTGATTATGAAGAAATGGGTATTCCTGAATATTGGATTGTCGATTATGCAGCCTTGGGTGGGCGTAATTTTCTTGGCACTTCTAAACAACCGACCATCTCTGTTTGTCGCTTAGTTGAGGAAGAATATCAAATTCGGCAATTTCGAGATAGTGATCGCCTAATTTCTCAGACTTTCACGGAATTAAATCTCACTGTCAATCAGATTTTCTTAAGTCTGTAGGGTGTGCATCGTCCACCTTACTCTTTTCGCTTTTTTCTTCAGTTTGAGGGGTTGATTTTGCCGCTTAAAATCCGCAATTATTGCCTTTATTTGCTCCATCTGCTTGAGTTTTAAGCCATTAAGCTCAATTTATTTTATCGCTTTCGTGTTCATGTTCTCAAGGTCGTTACTAAGACAAGATCGTAAACTAAGACGCATTTTAAATGAGAGAAATTTCGGGATCCCTATTTATTTTTCTAGTCTGTCCTATTATCGGGGGATTGCCTCTGATTGATTGGATAAATTATCTCGTAACTGGACGTAAATTATCCCAATTAGGTACTGGTAATATCGGTGTAACTGCCGCTTTTTACCATGGGGGTAAATTAGTGGGAATTTTGGCGGTAATTTCGGAAGCAGCCAAGGGAATTATCGTTATTCTCCTAACCCGTTTATTTTTTCCCACCGGCTCCACGTGGGAATTATTAGCTTTAATTGCCTTAGTCATGGGGCGCTATTGGTTAGGAAAAGGTGCGGGAACTACTAATGTTTTCTGGGGATTAATCGTTCACGATTTTGTCGCTGTTTTTCTCACCTCAATCATTAGTGGGATTAGCTTTACTATTTTTCGAGAAAAATCTACGGGTAGATTGGTAGGATTATTTTTATTAGCTTTAATTCTCACCTTGCGCCGTCCCCACGATTCAGGTTATATTATAACTGCCATTGCTTTAGCCTGTTTATTAGGGGCAATTTTTCAAAAAATCGCCGACGATTTAGACTTACCTGAAGCAAATGTTAACAATGAATCAAAAACTATGTTTCGTTTTTTTCGTGGAGATCGATCGATCCAAACTCTTGATGACAATCTAGCAGCTTCAAAAGTGGGACAAAAGGCCGCCACTTTAGCCGAGCTTAAGCGTGCCGGTTATCCCATTCCTAGGGGTTGGATTTTACCACCAGGAGATGATCCACAACCGTTAATAGAATCTCTTCATCCTGATATTAATCATCCCTTAGTCGTGCGCTCTTCCGCTATTGGAGAAGATGGTGAAACCGCTTCATCTGCGGGACAATATACCACAATTCTTAACGTTGTTGATCAAGAAAATTTAGCGGCGGCGATTTTAAGTTGCCAAACCTCCTATAATAGTCCTAATGCTGTTAATTATCGACTCGATCGAGGTCAAGAAAACACGGCCATGGCTGTGTTAATTCAAGAACAAATTCGAGGAGTTTTTTCGGGGGTTGCCTTCAGTCGTGATCCGATTAATCCTCTCAGTTTAGATGTGGTTATTGAAGCTTTACCCGGAGATGCCACCAGAGTTGTATCGGGGAGAGTCACCCCCGAAAGTTATCGAGTTAATTTAGAAGAAAATATTATCATCGGAGCGGGAGATATTCCCCCGGCTATTATTCAACAGGTAGCTAATCTTTGTCGGCAATTAGAAACCCTTGATCATGGCATTCCCCAAGATATAGAATGGACTCATGACGGACACAAATTATGGTTATTACAGTGCCGTCCTATCACTAATTTACAGCCAATTTGGACAAGAAAAATCGCAGCTGAAGTTATTCCCGGAGTGATTCGTCCTTTGCCTTGGTCGATTAATCGTCCTTTAACCTGTGGAGTTTGGGGAGATATTTTCCAGTTAGTTTTAGACAAAAAAGCCCTCGATTTGGACTTCAATGAAACAGCGACTTTACACTATCAAAGAGCCTATTTTAATGCTTCTTTATTAGGCACAATTTTCCGTCGCATGGGATTACCTCCAGAAAGCTTAGAATTCCTGACCAAAGGGTCAAAGTTTACCAAACCACCGTTAACGGCAACCTTGGCTAATTCCCCTGGTTTATTAAAACTTTTAGGACGGGAATTACAGTTAGAAAAAGACTTTAGCCAAGATCAAAAAACCTATTTTATCCCAACGCTCGAAAAAATTAACGCTACTTCCCTAGAAGCTTTATCTTCAGGGGAGATTTTAGAGCAAATTGAGGAGATTTTAACCGTCTTAAAAAAAGCCACCTATTATAGTATTCTTGCCCCCCTTAGCTTCGCTTTGCGTCGCAGTATCTCGCGAGTACCTTTTGAGAAATTGGATAACTCTCAAGCACCGGAAATAGCCTCAATGCGATCGCTATCTGAACTGAGAAAAAATACGCTCGATCGAGATTTTGACTCAGCTTTTTCCCTCTGGTTAGAAACCTACGGTTATTTAAGCGAAGTGGGAACCGATATTTCGATACCGAGATGGCGAGAAAATCCCCCATATCTGCTACAACTACCCTTAGATAGTCCGGGCAATAATAGCCAGAAAAAAGTCAAATCTTCCCACAATGTCCAAAAAAGATTAAATATCAAAAACCAAGTGACTGAAATTTACTCCCGTCTTTTAGCTCACCTACGCTGGCATTTTCTCGCTTTGGAAACCCTCTGGTTACAGCAACAAATATTATCAGAGACGGGAGATATATTTTATCTAAACTACTCAGAAGTTATCCAGTTAGGTCAGAATAATAATATCGCCAATCTTAACCAGATTATTCGTCAGCGTCGCCAACAATTCCAAGAAAACTCTCAATTAAACGATATTCCCTATATCGTCTATGGACAACCCCCGAAAAAAGAATTTTTAGTCTCAAATTTAACTGCCAAAAAACGCTTACAGGGAATTGCCGCTAGTGGGGGGACAGTGGAGGGACGAGTCAAAATTATGCCAACCCTACAAAATCTAGAAATTGCCCCTGATACTATTCTCGTTATTCCCTATACTGACTCAGGATGGTCCCCTTTATTATCCCAAGCTGTGGGCATTATTGCCGAGGTGGGGGGACAATTATCCCATGGTGCTATTATTGCCAGAGAATACGGAATTCCGGCGGTTATGGATGTGCATAATGCCATGAAATTGTTAAAAGATGGTCAATTAATTCGTCTCGATGGCAGTCAAGGAATTATTGAAATTCTCTAGGCATTAGGGGACAGGGTGTGGGGTGTGGGGTGTGGGGTGTGGGGTGTAGGGTGTAGGGTGTGGGGAGTTTTCTCAGTTAACTGATAACTGATAACTGATAACTGACTCCTAAACCAATGTTGGTCAAAGATAAGCAAAAATTATCTATTGACTCCAAAAACTTGAGAATATTTAAATTAATATTTTGCAATATTTACAAATTCTTAAGAATTAATTGAGAAAGATTTTTATTTAACAACGATGTTCCAATGGTTACAGCGATTTGATAGAATTTCATAATCGGGTATTCTATACTTTTTTGGGCAGCAAAGCTTGAAACCCTTGCCACACCTAGAAGATAATCCCAATTAAGACAGGTAAATGAGTCAATTTCACCCACAACGATGATCTTTTTTTTGTGTAGTTTTATTGCAAAAAAAAAGTTTTTTTGACAAAAAGCACAAAGTATGATAGACCACCAATGGATTTCTAGCCGCAAACAGTAGCTGCTATATTAACTGGTTAAACCGTGTTTTAGGGCAAAACGTACCAATTCCGTGCGACTATTAGTACCAGTCTTGCTAAATAAGCGACTGACGTATTTTTCTACGTTCCTAACGCTGGTTTCTAGACGACTGGCAATTTCTTTATTCATCAATCCCTCCGCTACTAAATCTAAAACACTTTGTTCCCGGGGGGTCAGATCAACTTTAATCGGGGGGGGAGTGGTAGTAAAAGTGTTCTGTTGTCCCACCTGCTGTTTTAATTCCCGGATATCTCGGGCAATTTCTTCTAATCTAGCGTTTTCGCTGGTGGCTTGCAGGGATTGACGACGGCGCTCGATTAAAGACTTGATTAATGCTTCTAATTCTTCGGGATCGAAAGGCTTGGATAAATAAGCATCACAACCAGCATTATAACCCTGAATGCGATCGCTTGTCATCCCCCTTGCAGTGAGAAAAACCACGGGAATTGTCTGAAAACGAGCATCTTCGCGCAATTTCTTCAGAAACTGATAGCCATCCACCTGCGGCATCATAATATCGGAGATAACTAATTCCGGAATTTCTTGATTGAGTAAATCCCAGGCTTCGTTAGCATTACTAGCAGTTCTTACCTCGAATTCATCCCCGTACTGTAGATATGCTTGCACAGATTCACGAACCCCCGGTTCGTCATCCACTAACAAAACTTTCGCAGGTGTGTCCATCAATTTCTCGCAGCGATCGAATATTGTCCGAATCCTATCTTATCAGCTAAGGAGATAGGAGTCAGTAGTCAGGAGATAGGAGTTAGGAGATTGCTTTTATTTATTCTCCCCTCTCCACACCCCACACCCCACTTCCCAGATCATCCTCAAGATAGTGACGCTGGGTTAACATAGCAGATAGAACTAAAAAGCTACAAAAATCACACAATAATTTTACAATCCTTTCACCATTTTTAACAAATCCCGTGACCATTCTCTGCTGGCTCGATCGCATTAGTGCTTCTGATCGCCCCCTGGTGGGGGAAAAAGCTTTTATTGCCAGTGAATTACACCAGCGAGGATACCCAATTATCAGGGGATTTGCCATTTTAAACCGCATTTTTGCGGAATTTTTGGAAACTATCAACAATACTGACTCATTCCTGACTGATTTTCCCCAGTCTTCCCTCTATTTAGACGTAGATAACCCAAAAGCTCTGCAATTAGTCGCCAAAGAAAGTCGCCGCGCCATTTTACAAGCGCAAATTCCTCCTCTCTGGTTAGAAGAACTAACGGCGGCCGTGGCACAATTATCCATGGATAGCCTAGTATGGCGCTTTTCCTTACCTGCTCATCTGGCTCGGCGAACTCTCGGTTTATTTTCCGCCCCCATCAGTGGAATTAAAGCAGATAATCTAGAAAATGCCCTAAAACAAGCCTGGGCGGAGTTATTCACCGCCAGAAGTCTATTTTATTGGCGAAAAGTGGGAATTGGTTTAGAAAAAATTCAATTATCTTTACTGGTACAACCATTATTACCAGCCAATTGTGCGGGAAATGTGCTCATTAATGAGGATAACTGGCAAATTCAGGCGGTTTGGGGATTAGGACACAGTTTAGCTAATGGAGAAGTGGCACCGGATACCTATATTATCGATCGCTCCGGTCAATTACGCAGTCGGCAATTAGGCAATAAATCCAGGGCTTATTATCTCAACAGTGACAGTAATCTGCTTGCACCACAATTATTAGCACCCAGTTTACAGGAAAGCTACTGTTTAGATAATTTCGCCATCGATCGCCTTTGTCAACTGGTTCAATCTCTACTAGCGGAAAAACCCAGCTTAACCAGCATAGAATGGCTGATGATGCTAGATGGTCAAATTTATATTCTCAACTGTCACAGTCAGGAAATCACCCCTACTACCTCCAATTATCCCTTAAGAGGATTAGGGGCATCCCCAGGGTTGGCATCGGGAGTGGCAAAAGTGATCAGCAATTTCGACTCCCCAGAGGCAAATTTTCAGGATTGCATTCTGGTTACTACTAATTTACCTCCGAAAAAACTGCCCCATTTACGCCAAATTCGAGCAATGATCACGGAACAGGGGGGATTAACTAGCCATGGAGCCATCTTAGCCCGGGAATTAGCCATTCCTGCCATTGTCGGGGTAAAAAATGCCACAGAAATTATCCGCTCAGGCGAGATAATTTTAGTAGATGGTACGAGGGGAATTATTTCTCTAGCATCTCAGGAACAGATTTCCTTACCCCCAGCACCCCCCAGAGAAACCGACGGGACGGCAATTGCTACCCGTTTGATGGTTAATCTCAGTCAAACTGAAAGTATTGCCAGAATCCAAGAACTGCCTATTGATGGGATCGGTTTATTGCGCTCAGAATGGATGATTTTAGAGTTACTTTCTCAGCGCAATCTAGAAGAATGGTTAACACCAGAGCATCAAGAAGCATTGATCGAGAGATTAAGTGATTTAATCGCACAATTTGCCCTTAGTATCCAGCCTAAGCCTTTATTTTACCGTTCTTTTGATGCTCAACATTCGGCTAAAGACAGTCGGGGAACCCATGGTTATATATTAGATCCGACTCTATTTGATCTAGAATTGCAAGCTTTACGACGGGTACAAACCACCAGCGCCACCAATATTAATTTACTGCTTCCCTTTGTCCGTGGGGTTGAAGAATTTATTTTCTGCCGGCAACGGGTACAATCGGCTTTACTCACTCAAGTCCCTTCTTTCCAATTGGGGATAATGGTGGAAGTACCGGGGGTAATCTTTCAATTGAGGGATTATGTGCAAGCAGGGGTACAGTTAATCGCTATTGGTACTAATGATTTAACTCAATTACTTTTAGGTAGCGATCGAGAACATTTCTCAGAATATTTTAACGCCCGTCATCCCGCAGTCAGGGCAGTTTTAAAACAAATTATCACTCAAGCAAAAGTTTTACAGATTCCCTGTTCCGTTTGCGGCATGGCCATCGTCCAGTATCCTGAAATTATCGATGATCTGATTGCTTGGGGTGTGACTTCTCTTTCGGTGGATACAGAAGCAGTTTTAGCCACTAGAGAGGCAATTGTTCGCGCAGAAAGAAGGTTTTTATTGGAAAATGGCAGATAACCTCGGCAAAAGGAGCGTTAGGGGTTGGCTGTTGGGGAAGATGTTAAGTAGGGTTTGCGACAAAAAATTTCTCGTATGGGTAAAACCCTACACCCCACACCCCACACCCCACACCCTGTCCCCACGAAAAACTTTTTCAGCATATCCTAATTAGGGCTTGCTGAAAAAGTAAGGGGGCAGCAGGAGAAAGATAATTGATTATTCAAGCCGATTGAGAAGATAAGTTTTTGTTGAGATAATTCAGAGAAAATATAACTTTTATTAATAGCAAAGGGGAGAAAACAGG
>NZ_JAPZSS010000296.1:0-3102 GCF_027532015.1 Microcystis sp. LE19-131.1A
ATTAGAGAAGATGCAAGGGTGATGCAAGGGTGATGCAAGGGTTTTAAGAGATTCTAGCAGATTTAAGTGCATTTGGGAAGCTCTCAATCAAGCTAAAAGCCCTTTCCTGTAAGGTTTTTACCATTATTCAGCAAACCCTAACTAATAGCCGAATGCTGACTACTAAGGGAGAACTTTTCCTCTCTACCTTTGAGGGCCGCTTTCATGAAACCAGAAAAGAGAGGATGAGCTTTATTGGGACGAGAGCGAAATTCGGGGTGAAATTGGGTAGCAATAAAGAAAGGATGTTTTGGTAGTTCGATAATTTCCACCAAACGACCATCGGGAGAAGTGCCACTCACCAGATAACCGGTCTCAAAAAAGAGACTACGATAGGCATTATTGAACTCGTAACGGTGACGATGGCGCTCATAGATAACCTCTTGACCGTAGAGAGAGAAAGCTAGACTATCGGGATTTAAACGGCAGGGATAGAGACCTAAGCGCATTGTTCCCCCTAAATCCACCACATCTGCCTGTTCTGGCAGTAAATTAATCACCGGATTCGGTGTATCCTCTTCAAATTCGGAACTATTGGCCCTTTCCAATCGGGCCACATTGCGACCCCATTCGATAATCGAACACTGCATCCCTAAACAGAGACCCAAGAAAGGAATATTA
Source organism: Microcystis sp. LE19-131.1A (assembly GCF_027532015.1). Taxonomy (NCBI): domain Bacteria; kingdom Bacillati; phylum Cyanobacteriota; class Cyanophyceae; order Chroococcales; family Microcystaceae; genus Microcystis; species Microcystis sp. LE19-131.1A. The sequence continues at coordinate 661 of NZ_JAPZSS010000296.1, forward strand.
TTGACCCTAGCATACTCGATCGCCTTAATTTTGCCATCCACACCCCTAATCCCAAAACCACCTGGTACCACAATACCGTCAACACCGCTTAAATGAGCTTCGGCCGAATCGTTATCCACATCTTCAGCACTTACCCAACGCAATTCTATCTCGCTATCAAGGGCAATAGCAGCGTGTTTAAGGGCCTCCACCACCGAGAGATAAGCATCCCCTAACTGCACATATTTACCAACGATAGCTATCTCTAATTTTTGACTAGGGGATTGCATCTGTCGGATGAGATTTTCCCACTCCTCCAGATGGGGGTATCGGGGACCCAGGTTTAATAATTCTAGGGTTTGTTGCGCTAATCCCTCTTTTTCCAGATTGAGAGGAACTTCGTAGATACTGCTGGCATCCTGAGCAGTAATCACCGATTCCACCGGCACATCACAGAAAGCTGAGAGTTTTTCTTTTAACCCCGGTTGTAGGGGTAGATGACAACGACAGACTAACACATCCGGTTGAATACCGATCGATCTTAATTCCTTAACCGAGTGTTGCGTCGGTTTCGTTTTCATCTCCTTGGCGGCCGGAATCCAAGGAATTAGGGTAACGTGCATATAAACTACGTTATTTCGACCCACATCCTTCCTAAATTGCCTAATTGCTTCTAAAAAAGGCAGAGATTCGATATCTCCCACCGTACCACCAATTTCTGTAATGACGATATCGGGGTTGGTATCTTTGGCCACCCGGAGAATCCTTTCCTTGATTTCGTTGGTAATATGGGGAATTACCTGCACAGTTCCCCCCATATAAGCACCACGGCGCTCTTTATTCAATACCGCTTGATAAATCGAGCCAGTAGTCACGCTATTGAGACGGGAGAGTTCCGTATCGGTAAAACGTTCGTAGTGGCCAAGGTCGAGGTCGGTTTCGGCCCCATCATCGGTGACAAATACCTCTCCGTGTTGAAAAGGACTCATCGTACCCGGATCCACGTTGATATAGGGGTCTAATTTCAGAATTGAGACGGAATAATCCCGACTTTTCAACAATCTTCCCAAACTAGCGGCGACAATTCCTTTCCCAATACTGGAGACGACTCCCCCGGTGACAAAGACAAATTTACTCATAAAATTCTTCCTGCGATCGATTATACCTAGCAAGGGGTGAGAGTTTTCGGGATGGGGCGGTGTCATTTTCCCAGATTTCATTATAACCGGAGGATCTATACCGCTCAACTAAACTTACTCAAACTTACTTAAAAGCCTGAAAGCTTAGTCATTCGTAGTGGGTCAAGCACTACAGGATTAAACGGCAAACCCTTTATTCCCTGGTCAATGACATCAGGAATTACTTTTCTAATGATGTTAAATGACCCATTGACATCGGCATTTAACAACTGATTTGTTCCCATTTTATACAGTCCCCTAGCTAACCTTTTTCCCTTAAATAATGGTTTTTCTTCACCATATTTAGGTAACTCATCCCTATCTAAAGCACTGGATTGTGAGGTATAGGATTCTTCAGTTATTATGACTTTTATTCCTTTTAATTGAGCTTTGTAGGTTAACATTTCTATTAATCTATAATGGGGAATATTAACAAATTGTTGATTATTCCTTTTTCCTAGATTAAGACATTGTTTTATCCGCTCATTATGCCCAATTATTAATGTCCCTATTTGAGGTCGAATACACCAATCTATTACTCTTTTACTGGCTGTGTGTAGATAATTTTCTACTCGACAGTTTCGTTTATGGGTTAGGAATATCAATCTCTTAGATGAGGGTTGATTATTTCTGGTTTTCAGTTGAGATTGTAAGCGGGAACGTTGTTTGTTGTAGAAGGTGTTAATTGCTTTTAACGGTCTGCCATTTACCAAAAGAGGTGCTACACCTGTTTGATTTGTAGTTACAGCCATTAAGTTATTAACTCCTAAATCTATCCCAGCTATCTCTTGTTTATCTGTGGTTTCCGACCGTCTTTCATAGACTATTTCAATGACATAACAGCTACTTTTGGGGACAATTCTCACCTCAATTATTTCTCTTCGGGAAGTGGTAATTTTTAAGTCGCTCATAGACAAGTGACAAATTCCTTCTTTTAGAGGTTTTTTATAAATTGATTCCTGAGAATATATCAGCAGGTTTCTTCCTTTGATTTTCTCCTTATACTTAATAATTTTGGGTTTTCCTAAAAATTTTTCAGGGTGTTTTTTCCAAGCTCTAAAAGCGGCAAAATAACTAATCCAAGCCTGATCTAATCTTCTGATTATCTGCGTGCTTCGGTTTCGTGGGTAAAGCTAAATAATCTGAGGTTTTAGATACCAGATGATAGAGTTGATTAAAACTCAGTTTTTGGGAGTTTTCAAAGAAATATTGGCGATAATGGTAGTTAGCTAGATTGAACAAATTTTTTGACAAGAAGGCATAATGGTCGATTTCTGACCATAAG
>NZ_JAPZSS010000022.1:0-18806 GCF_027532015.1 Microcystis sp. LE19-131.1A
GTGTTTTTACCAAGAGTTGTCAAACAATCCGAAACTGGTTTGGAGAAATCATTAGTTATTTCGAGCGAAGGACAACTAATGGGGTGGTCGAGGGAATCAACAATAAACTTAAACTAATAAAACGGAGAGGCTATGGCTTTAGAAACTTTCGGAATTTTTGGGTTAGAAGTATGTTATCTTGGCATCTTGTATGTTGATTTAGCATAAAAGGTAACGAAGAGCCTAATTTTATTACTTAAAGGGATTAATAATAGTGAATTTTTTATTAATAATTAAACCATCCTGCATATCTTCTGAATACAAAATATTTGCACCAGAAAATGAAGCGCAAGCAATCACCAAACTATCCCAAAATGATAGATTATATTGAGTTCTCAGATTAGATGCAGATTCAAAAATATCAAGATTAAATGAGATAACTTGATATTTTATATAAAAGGAAACAATTAATTTAAACAGTTGTTTTTCATCAAGCTTATGCTTTTTAAGTAAATTACAAGAAACCTCATTAATTATTTGGGTACTGATAATGATGGACTTTTCTTTAATTAATTGTTTCGCTAATATTCTTTTAGTTTCTTCTTTTTTATCAGTAGAAAAAGCATAAAGCCAAATATTAGAATCAACAAAACAACTATGATTTTTAAGTTCTGTCATAAATTTCTTCTCGTTTCATAAATTCTAAATTATCAACCTCTATAGGATTTTCCAACAGGTATTCAATCATATCAATTTCAGTTTCACTTTTACTGAGTTGATTTTGAGTTTTAAATGCGGCAATAAGTACCTGTATCTGCTGAATTTGTTCAGGTTTAAGTCCAGTTACATTAATATTTTTAATCATGGCTACCCCGGAATGATTTTTACTTTAATTATACTAATTATACCCTCTCACAATAATGCTCTTCCTTTTTTACATCTTTGACCAAAATTATCGGTGTTGATGAAGAGTTATTATAGCCTAGCCTTTCAATTATAACCAAGAGACGCAAACTCCGTCACTTACAGTTTACCGCTTGGATAACCGAGAAATAACCCGTTTAAAGTCATATCCCCCCGTAAGGAAAATTAACCCGACTTTTTTAACAATTGTCGGCAAAATTTTGCTTGCTTTTTTCACGGCTTTTTGAGATGATCTTTTTATAAGACTTTATATATAATGGAGTGTTTGAGTCGAGAAAAAAATGCACAGATTCCCATTATAAGAAAAGTATAACCGAAGCCGCCGCCCAAGTCAAGGGATCACTCCTCTTTTTTTTCAGAAGTTTTCCAAGAAAAAAATCAAAGAGGCAGCTGGAGATATTCGGTTTTTCTTCACTTTTTGGGCGAAAAAAACCCTTTTAGGATGCCTATAATAGGAGATAGAAAGGGTTAAAAATTAAAAAAAAATGGCGGAGAGAGTCCAGAAAATCCTTGCCCAGTGGGGGATTGCCTCCCGAAGAAGGGCGGAGGAGATGATTGTGGCCAGACGAGTCAGACGGAATGGCAAAATCGTGCAGTTAGGAGAAAAAGCCGACCCGGAAAAAGATCACCTAGAGATAGACGGAAAAAAAATTGAACCGGCCAATCGTCCCAAAAGATTGTATATACTGGTCAACAAACCCATTGGCGTGGTTTCTACCTGTAAGGATCCACAAAACCGGCCGACGGTGATTGACCTTTTGCCCGACTCCCTCGCCAGCGAGACGGGGTTACATCCCGTAGGAAGGTTGGACATCAACACCACTGGGGCTTTACTCCTCACCAACGACGGTCAACTCACCCTCACCCTCACCCATCCCCGTTATCATTTGCCCAAAACCTATCGGGTTTGGCTAGATGGTGCGATTGATACACTTGCTCTCCAGCGTTGGCGAGAAGGTATCCTCTTAGAGGGAAAAAAAACCTTGCCCGCACAGGTTGAGATACTCAAGCAAACCGACCAAAAAACCCTACTAGAAGTTATTTTAGTGGAAGGAAGAAATCGGCAGATTCGCTCTGTAGCTGAAGAATTAGGTTATCACGTCCTGAAACTTCATCGCAGTGCCATCGGTCCTATTAAACTAAACTCTGGTAATAATTCCCCCTTACCCTTGGGTCATTACCGTTTTTTAACCCTTGATGAACTGAAATATTTAAAAAACCAGATTAACTAAGCTGAAAGTCAGCCCCTAATAGCGATATGTTTCGCCTTCTCCAATCACAACTTGATCCCCAGCATAAACAACGAACCAAATTACTGGAAATCGGCGTTTATTTGCAAAAAAATCGCCTAGAACAGTCCCTTTCTCTCGAGGAAATTGCCCAGAAAACCCTAATCCCGCGCCATCGCCTAGAAGCACTGGAAGCGGGGGATTTGGAGGCATTGCCCGAACCGATTTATATTCGTTGGTTAATCAAACAATTTGCCGATAGTCTGTCCCTGGATGGTGAGACGATTAGCCGGCGTTTTCCCACCAAGGTCAATAACTTTTTCAGGGGAACAAAACCATCTTTATCGCTGCCGAGTCTTCAAATTCGCCCGATTCATCTCTATTTTCTCTATTTAATCTTAGTTATTGGTTCCGTACAAACCCTATCCCACGTCCTGCAAAAATCGGTACTGCAATCGAATCGCTTACCACCGCCTTCCTTGCCACAACAGCAAATTGTCCAACCGAAAAGCAACCCCCTTCAACCAGTAGCCAACAAAACCAGCAATAATCAGCAGCTGGTGGTGGAGGTAAAACTGGAAGATGACTGCTGGATGCGGGTGGTGGTGGATGGCAAGACAGAATTTGAGGGTGTGCTGCCCCAGGGAAGCCATCGCACTTGGCAAGCAAACCGAGAATTAACCGTGAGAGCGGGTAATGCCGGCGGGGTTTACGTTGCGGTTAATAATGCCAATGCTAAACAACTGGGGCAACCGGGCAAAGTCGGGGAAGTCACCTACCGGGCAAATTGAGCTAATTTATGCAGAAGGTCTTTTCACCCCTTGATCGCCTTCAGGGAGGGTTAATCGGGGCATATATTGGGGAATCCTTGCATAATCAACCCCTAATACCAGCCTTTAACTATGAGGCTACACCGAGGACGACCCTGCTTTTGCAAGCTCTGCAATCTCAGGAAGATTTGCCCATTGCGATCGCAGCTAGGCAGCAGTCGGAATCGGCGTTATTATTTGTGCTGTTGCCGGAAATTTTAACCTGGCCTGACCATGGAGAACGTTGGCAAGCTAGATTAAATTTTTGGCTGAAAAAGGGCTTAATTTCCGAGTTAACCCGACAAGAAGCGATAATTTGGGGAGAGGCGGTAGGTATGTTATTACAGGGAAAAAGGCCTTTAAATCAGTTAATCGGGCAATTACTAACTATTAACCCCAAGAATAAGCTATTAGAGCAGATTCAGTCAGCTTTAGGGCAAAATCGTCCCCTAGAGTCCACTTTATCGACTTGGGTGAAAGATAGCTCACCTTTAGGAATTGCGATCGCAGTTTCTCTTTATACTTTTCTGCAAACGAGCGAGGATTTCGCCGTTAGCGTGCGTCGCGCTAATTCTAGTCCCTATCAACGGCAATTAACCACCACTTTAGCGGGAATTTGGGCGGGATTGTACAACGGTATCGAGGGGATTCCCCTAGCTTGGCGGCAAAATTTGCCGAAAGAGCCAGTTAAACAGCAATTAATCGATAAAGCTGGGGAAATCTATCGAATTTCTTTGGGTGTATCTCCTCATCTTGTCCTATCTCCTCATACTGCCGTCGCTTACGGGGGAACAATCCAACCCCGTCCTAGCTTAAAATTGGTCTCTCAAGATAATAATTAGGGTTTGCTGAATAAATCTAGAAACCTTTTTGGATAATATCTTTAGGCTTTTTTGACCTCAAAAATTGCTGGTTTTTTGAGTAATCGGGGGGAAATTGGCTCTCTTATTCTTTGTCTGATCAGTTTAACTTATAAGCGATCAATCTTTGTGTCCTTTGTGTCTTTGTGGTTCTTTCCACACCCCACCAACAAGCTTTTTCAGCAAACCCTACTTAGTTTGAAAGATATTTTGTACCATTTTTTTATCCAAACCCGCGGCAATTTTATCTAATTCTGCTATTTCCCCGCTGTCTAAACTCCATCCTAAAGCACCTAAATTATCCTCAGCTTGCCGAACATTTTTAGCTCCGGGGATGGGAATTGTTCCCTTACAGATACACCAATTTAAAGCAACTTGGCTAATAGTTTTATTTTTAGCTTGGGCGATAACTTTTAGGCAACTAATCAGAGGAGAAATAGCGGGAATTAATTGACCAAAAAGGAAGCGACGTAATCCGGGGGGTAAGTTTTTATTATCTCGATATTTCCCGGTTAATAAACCCAAAGCTAAGGGACTATAGGCAATAATTTTAATACCAAATTGATCACATAGTTCCTTTAATCCTAAGTCAGTGAGAGGATAGGTAGAAAGGAGAGAATACTGTACCTGTAAACTGGTAATAGGAATGCTGCGACTGGCAAACTTTTGATAGGCAGACTTCAATCTTTTCGGTCCAAAATTGGATAAACCGACTCCTTTAACTAACCCCTTTTCCAGACAATCCCCCAATCCGTCTAATAATCCCCCCTCCTGCCATGGCGCATAATTGCCCGTTGACCAGTGCATTTGCACTAAATCCACCGGGCGGCCTAATCTGGTTGCCGAAGCTTGACAAGCTTTCACCATGGCATGACGGGTTAAACGCCAAGGATAAGGGGCGAGTTTGGTGGCAATACGGATATGATCAGCGTTATAACCGCTATATTCCCCTGTAAAGCGTCCTAATAGCTTCTCACTCTGTCCGTTGAGTTTGCCTGTCCCGTAGGAGTCTCCCGTATCAAATAGGGTGACACCCCGCTCGACGCAGAGATTAAAAACCGCTTGTAACTGGCTATCCATACTCTCATCATAACCCCAGAGAAGACGATTTCCCCAGGCCCAAGTACCGCAGCCCATGGGGGGAAGAGATAGAGTTTGATGTGTGACTGTCAAGGGATTCATGGGTTAGTTTCTCTGGGTTTTTTCTCAAGCTTTCAGCAAGATATTTTATACTAAATCTGGTTATTAAAGACTGATTATTTATTCCCCTTTTTGCATGAGTGCATGAGTAGAAAACGGGTTTCTCGGAGAAACCCGTTTTCTGTGCGGTATTACTACTAAATCGACGTGGGTTTTTGTTTAACAAATAATCCCCGCAACCAATAGTAAAAACTATCGATATAAGTAAAGATTACCGGCACAACCACCAAAGTTAACAGGGTGGAAGTGGTAAAACCACCAATAACAGCAATTGCCATCGGTGCGCGAATTTCCCCATCTGCACCCAAAGCTAAAGCAATCGGTAACATCCCGGCAATTGTGGAAACGGAGGTCATAATAATTGGTCGTAAACGAGAGACTCCCGAATCAATCATCGCCTTAAATTGCGGTTTCCCAGCCTCAATGCCACTCAGGGCAAAATCTACTAACAGAATCGCATTTTTAGTGACTAACCCCATCAGTAAAACTATGCCAATTAAAGCGTATAAACCTAACTCTTTTTGGGTAATTAAAAGAGCGATTAAAGTACCACCAATCGATAAAGGAAGGGAAGTTAAAATCGCTAGGGGATAGAGAAAATTGTTATACAATAAGACCAGAATCCCATAGATAGAAATAATTGCTAAACTTAACGCTCCCAAAAAACGAGCGAAGATATCGCGCATAATACGAGCATCGCCAAAGGGTTCTTCTGTCACCTCTGGGGGTAGGTTTTTCATGATTGGTAAAGCGCGAATTTGTGTCACCGCACTTCCCAAAGAAACTCCCTCTAAATTAGCTCCAATATTAACCTGACGTTGACGGTTAAAGCGTTGAATTTCCGCAGGTCCACTACCTAAGCTAATTGTCGCCACCGAGTTAAGCGGTACTAACGTCCCATTACTGCTAGGAACGCGCAAATTTTGCAGAGTTTCTATCTCGCTGCGTCCATCATTGGCAATTTTCACCCGGATGGGAATTTGTCGGTCAGCAAGGTTAAATTTAGCTAAATTAAACTCATTATCGCCGATTAAAGCTAAAGATGCAGTACGGGCGATCGCTCTGACTGAGACTCCCTGATCGGCAGCTCGGACAGGATCCGGTTGAATAATGATCTCCGGTTTAACTAAACTTACCCCGGAACTGACCTCGACAAAACCGGGTAAAGCCCGCATTTCTCGCTCTAATTTTTGGGCAGTTTGGGTTAAAATATCGCCATTTTCACTTTTTAAAATAATAGCGACATCCTTAGTGCTTCCTGCTCCCCCCTGCGCCCGAAAAGTCACTCTTGCTCCCGGTATCTTCTGGAAATCCCGACGGGTTTGTTCCTCAAATTGCCGTTGAGTTAGCGATCGCTGTTCCTTAGGAACCAAATTAACATATATTAAGCCCGTATTTATCCGTCCCGAATCTCCCGGAATAGCCAAAACATTAGCGACGGCGGGATTTTTTTGCAGTAAACTATTCACCTGATTGGCCACGGCAACAGTATCATTCAAAGTCGCACCGGGAGGCAATTCTAGGCTTATGGTACTTAATCCAGTATCCCCAGAACTAAATAATCCTTTTGGAATCAAGGGAACTAACTGTAAACTACCGATAAAAAAGGCCAAAGCCGCCAATAAAGTCAGGATTCGATGACGTAAAGCCCAAGTTAACAAACTTTTGTAGGGACGAAAACGGGGGCGCGAGGAGGGATTACTATCACCGGTTTTGAGCTTTTTCGGCTGTAAAATATAGGCACTTAACATCGGGGTGACGGTGACAGCGATCAAACTGGAAAATAGGGTAGAAACCGCCACCGTAACGCCGAAAGGTTGAAAGAATTGGCCCGGCACACCGCCCATAAAAGCAACCGGCAGGAATACCGCCATAATTGCCGCCGCACTGGCTAAAACGGCTAATCCAATCTCTTTTGAGGCATCAAAGGCCGCTTGCAGGGGTTTTTTACCCATAGCTAAATGTTGATCGATGTCCTCCACCATACACACCGCATCATCCACCAGATTACCCAAAGCTAAAGCTAACGCCAGTAGAGTCATGCCGTTAAGGGTATAATTCAGGGACTGCATCACCCAAAAAGTCGGGAAAATCGACAAAGGCAGGGCCAAACCCGTGATAATCGTGGCGCGCCAATTGCCTAAAAATAGACCCACCGTGATCACCGTCATCATACAACCAATCAGGAGATCGCTCAGAAGACTTTCGTAACTAGCACGAATTGAGTCAGCACGGGTAAAAATTAATTGAAATTTAATATCTTCGGGCAGTTTTTTCTTTAAATTCTCGATTTCTTGACGCACTGCTGTTTCTACCGTGACCAAGGTGCTGCCAGTCCCCCGTAAAATCGAAAAACCCACCACTGGCTGCCCATCTAAGAGGGCCATTTGTCGAGGATCACTGGAACTATCGCTAACTGTCCCTAAATTGCTTAAGGGGACGCTATCACCGTTAGGTAAAGAGATTTGATAATTTCTTAAATCTTCGATCGTTTCAGCGCTGCCGAGGGTGCGGACAGTTTGTTCACTGCCGGCGATTTCCGATCGCCCTCCGGGTAAATTAATATTAAAACTACGAATTTGGTCATTAACCGCCGTGGCCGTGATACCGTAGGCGATCAGACGGCCGGGATCTAAATCTACACGCACTTCTCGATCGACTCCCCCAACGCGATCGACTCGTGCTACCCCCGGCACTCCCGTTAAAGCGCGGCCAATTTGACGATCAACTAGATCACTTAATTCGGCGATCGATCTTTTCGGGGAGGAGATGGTATAGTTCATCACCGCACCCCCGGCAAATTCTAAACGTTGGACAATTGGATCATTAGTATCTTGGGGTAAATCCTGCCGAATTTGCGCTATGGCATTACGCACATCATTGGTAGCGCGATCGCTGTTAGTGCCAAGGATAAAGTTAACGGTGGTGGTGCTGCTGCCTTCGTTAACGGTAGAAGTAATTTGATCGATATTACCCAAAGCAGCCACCGCATCCTCGACTTTTTTGGTGACTTGGGTTTCCAATTCCTCTGGACCTGCACCCGGTTGATTAACGGTGATAATCACGGCCGGAATGTCAATATTAGGAGAGCGATCGATCCCTAATCCTAGAAAGGCAATGTATCCCATTAAGGCCATAACCAGGGAGATCAGGATCGTCGGAATGGGGTTTTTGATAGACCAATTAGAAATATTAAAAGCCATAATTTCAGTTATCAGTTATCAGTTATCAGTGGGTAAGTTATCAGTTACCAGATGTGAGTTTTCAGTTACCGGTTATCAGTTATCAGATTTGAGTTTTAAGTTTTAAGTTTTGAGTGAGCAGTATGTATTAAGTGAGCCTGATCAAATGGCAGTTTGCTACTGTCTTTTCACTGATCACTGATTACTGATTACTGATTACTGATTACTGATCACTGATTACTGATTACTGATCGCTGATTGCTGTAATTTTGTCGCCATCACCGAGATAGGCTGCCCCTTTGACCACAATGCGATCGCCCGCTTGTAAACCGGTGAGAATTTCCACGCGGTTATTCGGCATAATTTGACCTAATTGCACAGTTTTGGCGGTAACAGTGTTATCAGGTTCCACTAAATAAACTAGAGCTTGATTATCTTTTTGGGGTAAAACTGCGGTCATGGGGACGGTTAAACTATTGCTAGTATTCGTCACGATCGCACCTCGTAAAAACATCCCCGGTTTTAACCCTGTATTGTCGGTTAAATCGACTTTAACCGTTGCCTGACGGGATGCCTCATCGACGATGGGATTAATTTCGCGCACCTGTCCTGATAATTTTAAACTGGTATTAGCATCGGAAGTGATAGTAACGGGCGCTCCGACGCGGATTAAGGGCAATTGATTCTCAGGAACCCGCAATCTTAGCTCTAAACGCCCATTTTCGATGATTTTAAAGAGAGCATTTTGACCGTTGGTGGTATCCCCGATGCGGCCATTTCTTTCGGCAATTTTGCCACTGACTGGGGAAATCAGGCGCGTCTCGTTTAATTGGGCTTTAACTATGGCTAAACGGCTTTGAGCTTCCGCTAATTGGGCTGTAGCTTGGGCTATCACTTCAGGACGATTGCCGGCTTGCAATTGTGCCAGCTGCTGCTCTGCTTCTCCTAAACGAGATTGGGTCTGTTGTACGATCGCCGCTTTGTTTCTTTCTTCGTTGAGGACTTCATCGAGACGATCCCGGGCGATCGCTCCTTCCGCTTCTAAACTTTGGTTTCTCTGGACCCGTTTTTTAGCCAAATCCCAATCCGATCGAGCTTGACTAATTTCGGCTTTTATGCGTTGAATAGTTTGTTTAGCTCCAGCGATCTCCTCTTTACGGCTCCCCGCTTGCAATTCTGCCAAACGCGCCCGGGATTGGGCGACATTAGCCTGTGCTTGGGTTAATTGCGCTTGTAGGACGGTATCATCGAGACGAGCGAGAATTTGACCTTGGCTAACGATATCACCCTCATCGACAAAGATTTCTTTGATTTGTAGTCCCGTCGCTTGGGAAAGAATCGGGATTAATTCATCGGCTGCCACGCTTCCAGTCGCTTTCAGGGTGCGGGCCACGGGAGTAGATTCTACCCTAGTGGTGGTTACTGTTTGTGCCGGTGCCTCATTTTTTCCCGCTACGGGCTGAGTATTGGGGTTTTGGGCTGTTTGGGGTCGATTAGCGAAACGAGTCGCCCCTAGGGTCAATAAAACCCCCAATCCCACACCGATAAATAAACCCTTTCCTCCCGATAGCCAAGAGTTGGTTTTTGTCGGTTTTGGCGAGTATTCGGGTTTCTCTGGCTCAAGTTCGGGTTTAAATGCGATAACTTCGGGAACTAGCGAATTATCGGCTGAATGCTGGTTATTTTCTAGGGTATCTGGCCGCACGGTCTGCCCTCTCTGTAGATTCTGGATAAAATGTTAAGTTTTGTATCCATTTATAATCTAACGGAAAAAGGTCGCGGGTGGGGAAAGTGAGAAAGTGGACTTGGTGTAAAAATCCCAAATTGTCCTGGTTGGTGAGGAATCAGTAGTTAGGAGACTCCGAGACAGGAGAATTAAGAATGAGTAATAATCAATTAAATGGTTTATTTAGAGATTTTCTGCCAGTTAATCTGGCTCTCCCCTACTTGTGGTCATAAGAAAAAGTTATGAAAAAGTCAGAGATCCAAATTTTCTTGGCCCATGCCAGTGAGGACAAACCAGCAGTTTTGGCACTGTATAACCGCCTTAAGCAAGCGGGATATAAACCTTGGTTGGATAAAAAAGACCTGATTCCGGGTCAAATTTGGCGAGATGAAATTCCGAAAGCGATTAAAGCTAGTCAGATTTTTCTGGCCTGTCTGTCAGGGAAATCGGCTAATAAACAGGGATACATCCAACGGGAGTTGAGGATTGCACTTGATACCTTGGGAGAGATGCTACCGGGGACAATTTTTTTTATTCCCATGAGGTTAGAAGAATGCGAAATTCCTGATCTGCGAATGTCAGAAGTTGGGTTGAATCTGCGAGATATTCACCGGCTTGATTATTGGGAAGAAGACGGATTTGAGCAACTAGAAAGAGCAATTGGCTATCAGTTCAAGCTTGAACCAGAAGAGCCAAAACAACCGGTAATCGTTCCAGAAGAGCCAAAACAACCGTTATCAGTATTTAACTTTGAGGTGGTGGGAGTAAATGCGAAGGGTGAGCAAATCAAAAAAGAGTCGAAACAGTCCCAATATTTCAGCGAAGATTTGGGCAATGGCATTACCTTAGAAATGGTCGCCATTCCGGGGGGAACTTTCCTGATGGGAACGGAAGACGAGGAAATCGAAAGACTGGTAAAAAAATTTGATTGGGAAGGATTTAGATGGGAAAGACCACAACATCGAGTAACCGTTTCTTCTTTCTACATGGGACGTTATCCCATCACCCAGTCCCAGTGGAGAGCGATCGCTGCAACCGCTAAAATAGACATCGACCTAGAGACAAACCCTTCTAACTTCAAAGGGGATGAGCTACCCGTAGAAAGTGTCAACTGGTATCAAGCAACGGAATTCTGTAAACGACTATCAAGGGAAACAAAACGGGAGTATCGGCTACCGAGTGAAGCGGAATGGGAATACGCTTGTCGTGCTGGAACCACCACCCCGTTTTACTTTGGGGAAACCATTACGGGGGAATTGGCCAACTGCCGTGCCAGCGAAACCTACGCTGATGAACCCAAAGGAGAATATCGAGAAGAAACGACTCCCGTGGGACAGTTTCCCCCTAATGCCTTCGGACTGTACGATATGCACGGCAATGTCTGGGAATGGTGTGCCGATACTTGGCACGATAACTATGACGGTGCGCCGACGGATGGCAGTGTCTGGATAAAAAATGGGGATGATAATCATTCTTCTCTGCGGGGCGGTTCTTGGTACTTCAATCCTTATGACTGCCGTTCCGCTTTCCGCAACTTCCTCAACCGCCGCGACGACGTCAGCAACTGCGGTTTTCGGGTGGTGTGCGGTGCTGGGAGGACTCTGTAACTCTTTTCCCCTTTTTTTCCCTTTTTACCCTCATTCCCTATTTTTTCTTTTTTCTTTTCTTTCCCGCCCTTAGGCGGGTCGATTTTGTAGGGGCGAACTGTGGTCAGTGAGTTTATCGAACTGCGTTCGCCCACCGGCAATAATCGGGTTAATCACGGGATTTGGTTTTTTTGGGGTTTTTTGGTGGGGGTTGGGCGCACGCGGTGCGCCCCTACGGGTTTTGGGGGGGTTGGGTTTTTTGGGGGTTTCAGGAAAAATACGTCGGTGTGAATTGCGATCGCTTATGATGGGAATTGATAAGAGGTTTTGTTAGTATTGCGGGAATATATATGACCTTTGATCCTGAAAAACATCATCGTCGTTCTATTCGCCTCAGAAATTATGATTATTCCCAACCCGGAGCATATTTTGTCACTATTTGTACCTACCAAAAACAATCCTGGTTTGGAGAAATCAAAAATGGGCAAATATACCTTAATCAATTAGGAAAAATTGTCGCTGATGAATGGCTAAAAACCTGCAAAATTCGACCTAATTTTAAATTGGATGAATGGGTTATTATGCCCAATCATTTTCATGGAATTGTTATAATTAATGATTATTCTGGCGACGATCAGAGTTTGGGCGCACGCGATGCGCCTCTAGATTTGGGCGCACGCGATGCGCCCCTATAGCAGAAACCGAATTCTTTATCGTCATGTATTGCGGGGTTTAAATCGGCGGTTACTAAACGAATTAATTTGCTTCGACAGAACACAGATACTCCTATCTGGCAACGCAATTATTATGAATCAATTCTTCGAGATGAAAAGTATCTAGCAGTTGTTCGAGAATATATTATTAACAATCCCAAAAACTGGCCAAATGATCGAGATTATCTGCCAATCGATCAACAATCACAAGAATTATATTTAGATTTGTTGTTTTAAGCGAGAATATAAAACAGTAGGGGCGAACCGCGTTCGCCCAGAGCCAATAATTAGCCCACCACCAATATCGAATTAATCAAAAAATTCAATTTTGTTTATCTGTAGGGGCGAACCGCGTTCGCCCACCCCCAATTATTAACCCACCACCAATTTGTGTAAGGTTTCTAGCTTTTGATCGAAATCTTTTTCGAGATTATCTAGCTTTTGATCAACATCTTGCTGTAAGGTGTCTAGCTTTCGATCAACACTTTGAATACTATCTTTAATTTCCTTAAGGACAGATTCGAGGGAATAGGGAATGGTTTCTGCTGTTATGGCGGTTAACTCCTATCAGTCGAGAGATAATGTAATTATCGATAAAAATCCTCTTAATTCTCCACTTCATTTTTTTCGGGAAATCCCGCCTCATCTTCTAATTTATCGCTGATTTCTGGCAGTTTTAGCAATATTCCAGCGAATAACCAATAGTAAACAGAAACAGGCTCGACGGAGAGAGGATAATAGTAGGGATTATAGCTAATAAAAAGTATAAAAATCCAGATACAGAGACCCCAATGCTTTAAAGCGGGATTTTTTACTTTTAAATAGGCTTTAAAGGTGAGAATACAGAGAATTGTCACCAGTGCCATAAGAGCGATAAAACCGACGATACCGATTTCGTAGATAAGTTTAGCGTAGTAGGTTTCAATTAGTCTTATCCCATCTTCCCCCACTATATGACGAGCGCCAGTGGTGGCTGTGCCTAAACCAAAACCAAAAAGCTGTAAATATCTTAAGGCCCACTGCATTTGATTGCCTACAAAGTCAATGGGAGACGAATATAGCCAGCGACCGATAAAATTTAGCCCTCTTTCCCGAATAAAGGGAATTAACATCACCGCGAGCAGGGAAAGTATCGCCACAATTACCAATTTTAATGGTAACTTTTGCTTATTTTTGCTAGTAGCAATAAAAAGAACTAAGTAAAACAAAGGTACTAGCAAAAAAGGTAATCTTTGTCCAGAAACCAGAGTCGCAAGGAAGACTAAAACTATGGCCACCCAACCAGCGACGCGCCATCTTTTTTGTGGATCACTAAAACTGGCTGCGTAACTGATGACGCTACTAGATACTAAAAACCAACCCCATTGCCAAGGATCGGAAAATGTGCCGGGGAGACGAATTAAGCCTCGATCGGGATTATACAACACCGAACCCCCGACAAAACATTGAGCTTTCAAGCTGGCTTTGGCGGTAATATCTGGATAAAATTGGGTATCGGATTTCGGGGTACTAACTTCTAGTTGATTGAAGAATTCACTATCGTGACAGATGCCTTGGAGGAGTAAAAAGTATTGAATTAGAGCTAAACTGCAACAGACTAAGATCATCACGATTAAAAGCCGATTAACCACGAATAAATCCCGTTTTTGCTCGATTAAATAGTAGCCACAGAGAACCAGGGGAATATAACCGAGGATGGTTTTTAATCCCACAATTCCCACAACAATTGATCCTTGGGGCAGATTGACAAAAAGAAAAGTTATCAAGCTGATGGCAAGTAAAATTAAAGCCGTGAGGAGAAAAGGCTTGATTTGCGGGCTTAATTGCTTAAAAGTTTTGGTTTTAATTAAAATTGCCGCTAAAGCTGGTAAATAAAAGGCATCCTTGGCGATTTTGTAGAGAGCATAGGATGGCTCTTCACCAATGAAGTTGCCCTTTACCTGAAAAACTCTCACTACGGCAAAAGTGACGGTATTACTCAGGGGAAGATAGATGAGCAGGGCTAATAATCCCAGACGGGGATGGATAAAAGAAGCAACCATGGCAGGAACTGCCAAAATACCTAATAAAGATGCTTTTTCGTCAAATAAAATCCCCAAAACTACACTAATTATTGTGGTGGCGATCACTAATATAGTTAGTGACAGGGAGTTACTCTCTTTCATGCCGTACAGCTTTAACAGGTTTAGCAGAAAGTCTAACAGATTTTTGTCAAGATTCTCATTCTCAATGGCCGAGAGTTTCCTTTTGCTTCTTACCTGTTGCTATACTTATGTAAGATTTCATTTATCTCGATCTTGACTCCGTGGCCGAAAATCTTTCTTTTCAAGACCTTTATCAAGCTGGAATCAGTGCCTTTGAGCGTGGACAATATCGTCTTAGTATCCAGCAATTAAATGCGGCTTTAGCCTTAATTTCCTTAGGATCTCGAGCAGGGGGTGAGATTCAAATTTGGTTAATTTCTGCCCATCAGGGGTTGGGAGAGGGGGAGAAAGCTAGTGAAATCTGTAGGCAACTTATTACCCATCCTATCTATCAAATTCGCGAACAGGCCAAGCGTCTGCTTTATATTATCGAAGCTCCCCGTCTCAAACGCCCAGATGAGTGGATGACGAAGATTCCCGATTTAGAGAAACTTCCCGATAGCGCACCGCAATTTAAAAAGGGAACAAATAAACAGAAAAAAGAAGAACCCCCCGCACCCATGCAGTTAGAGCAGCATAAAAATACTGTTTTTATCGGACTAGCGATCGCTATTATTCTATTGATGCTCTGGTTTTTTGCTAAAAATAGCTAAATTAGTTGACAATAAGCTTGTAATATGCTAATGCAGTTGGCTATGGCTCCTAAATGGGCGATTTCATAACCGTGGGTGTTTTGGGTGGGAAAACCTAAGCAAGCGGCCTTAGCTACATGACCGAATTTCATGGCAATGGAGGCATCGCTACCAAAACCACTAATAATAGCTAATTGCAGTGGTATTCCCGCCTTTTCGGCCGCAATTCGTAATTCTTGATTTAATTGCTCATCATAGATACCGTAACCATCCTGAGACAATAACACAGGACTGCTGCCATCCTTAATCGGATATTCAGGAGCGAGGGGACAGATTTCTAGGGCAATTAAAGCATCTAAGCGGTTATTTGCGGTAAAAAATAAGGCCCCTAATGCTCCTACCTCCTCCTTAGCTGAGGCAACCAGATATATATCCACCGCAGGGTTAATTATTCTGGCCGCTAATGCCAAAAGAATCGCCACGGAAGCTTTATTATCAAGGGTATAACTGGCAATGTAGTCTTTTAGTCGCAAGGGTTGTTTTCGGTGTTTTCCCACCACGACTCGACTACCGACGCGCACCCCGCAAGCGTCTAATTCTTCTGGAGTCAATTTCGTCTCTATCCATGCGGATTCCCAGGTGACGGGAGTGTTTTCCTGCTGCACTTTTTGCGGGGATTGATGGGAAATATGACGGGAACCAAAGGAGAGAATCCCCGATCTGGTTCCTTTATCACCGATAATATCCACCACTCCCTCTCCGTAAATCCAAGGAAAAGCTCCCCCGAGTTGGCGAATTTGCAGAGTACCATCGGGATTAATTGCTTTGATAATAGCCCCAATTTCGTCTTTATGACCGGTAATAGCAATTTTTTTAGTCGAATCCCGTCCTCTAATCTTGCCGATGACATTTCCCGCTTGATCTTGCCATGTTTCTAATCCTAACTCTTGAAAGCGTTCTAGTAAAAAGCGATCGATTTCCGTTTCCATCCCACTAGGAGAATGATGGAGGACAAGAGTGGCAATAGTGTCAAAGAGTTGATCAAAATCCATATTTATCTTGATTTTGTGGGTGGAAAAAGAATTATTATCGAAACCGGAAATCGAAAAGGTTTTACAGAAACAATATTGGCGCAATCATGGCCTTTGGGTGATTGCCAGTTAGCATTTAATGATTAATCAGAGGTGCGGAATTAGCCAGAAAACCGGCAACTTTCAGAGACTCTACCACTGAATTGTCATCCTCTACCCAATAGTTTTGTCCTAAACGCACAAATTGACGCTGAGTTCCCGCACCGATGGTGGCAATAACGGGAACTTTTGCCTTTTGTTTGTCTCCCGATTGCAGAATACTTTTAAGAAGATTTTGACGATTTTGGTTGACGACATCTTGCAGCGATAAATTAACCATCACCATTTTAATGGTTTCGATCGGTTCGGCATCTTCGATAATTAATTGTACCCGATCATCTCGGCGATCCACTTTTCCCCACACCATTAAAGTTGCTTCCTCCACTAATAATTTTTGCAGACGTTCGTAGCTATCGGAAAAAACCACCGCTTCCGACTGTCCCGAGGCATCTTCTAGGGTTAAAAAGGCCATGGGAGTCCCTTTTTTGGTCATAATTTTCTTGACGGCATTTAATAGGACAATGGCACTGACTTTTTTTCTGGTTTTGTGTTCTTCTAAATCAGCTAAATTGATGGGAGATAGGACTTGAGCGGCTCTTTGTAAAGCTTTTAAAGGATGTTCGGAAACATAAAAACCTAAATGTTCTTTTTCCAGTTTTAACTTTTCCTGTAGGGAAAAATCTTCCACTGCGGTGGCACTGGGAGACTGTTCAAACTCGGATTCTTGTTTATTTTCTATGCTCCCTCCTAGCATATCAAAAATATTCATTTGACCACTTTCTTTCTCTTTGGTGCGTTTTTGCGCCCAAGCAACTACTAATTCTAAATCTTCAATTAATTGATGGCGATTAGGTTGAATTTTATCAAAAGCACCACAATAAATTAGCGTTTCTAAAGCTCTTTTGTTGATCACTCGCAAATCAACACGCTCGCAAAAATCCCCTAAAGAAGTAAACTTTCCTCCTGTTGCTTCCCGGGCTTTTAAAATAGCCTCGATCGCATTTTCGCCCAGATTTCTAACTGCGGACAAACCAAAGAGAATTTTGCGCCCAATCGGGGTAAAATGTTTTTGCGATCGATTGATGTCGGGAGGTTCGACATCGATATTCATTTTCTGACAGTTTTCTCGATACTTTTCCACCTTATCCTGATTATCGCTACTAGCAGTTAGTAACGCTGTCATATATTCCACAGGATAATTAGCTTTTAAATAAGCAGTTTGATAGGTGACGTAAGCATAAGCGGTAGAGTGAGATTTATTAAAACAATTGGAGGCAATTAACCCGTTGCCCAGCAAAAAATTATGATCTTTCTTTACACCAATATCGTAAACGGGTTTTCTTCCCAAGGATTGACGACTGATAATTTTAACCATATTAGTAACTCAACTCTCCAGAGATTTTTACAACGGTGCTAATAGAAATATGGCATTTCTTTGCCAAATCAGGCCGCCAAAGTCCCAAAAATGGCTCTCTTATTCCTTGTAACATAAGTTTAACTTATATAAGAGCGATCAATCTTTGTGTCCTTTGTGTCTTTGTGGTTCTTTCCACTAGCTCGCCAGCAAGACTGTATCTTAGAATACATTTTACCCACCAAACCTAAGAGAGCCAAAAAACCTTGCCCCTGAGGGCAAAGGCCTGTATCGTACCTTGACGAGAGGTCGGCGCTCGGTAGTTCACCCATTGTGTTATAATCCTGGCCAAGCCATCAAGGGATTTGAAAAGGAGTAACACCATGAGTCTATCTTCAGAAGCCTATCGCCAAGCCCTCGTGCGGGATGGAGAACGGCGCTATCAGGAATGGCACCAAAATTATCACAACCAATGCCGTCAATCAACGGCTGAATACCAAGCTCGTTCTGCCCAACAACGCCCAACAAAGCCCTGGATTTCCTCGGAAGCCTACCGCCAATTTTTAGTCAGAGATGGGGAGCGGCGTTTTGCGGAATGGCATGGCGAGTTTTTAGACTATCAAAGACAATTTCTGGCCAGTCAATCCACCTAAACGGATGTCAACCAATCCGCATTACAGCAATCTCTGAAAATAGTGGCTAGAGTCCAGGAAAAAATGGCTAATACCAATTCTCAATAGTCGTGACTAACATCCCAAAGTGCAATTCCTTTCTCAGAGAGGGATTGCTCTTTAGAAATGATCAACTAAGTCTGTCATTACTTTTGAAAAATGATACAAAAATGAATAAGTCCAGAATGCAAGACCTATCACGAATGCAGCCAAGAATTTAAGATCAGAAGGAATAAGAATCCTGTCAACAAATGCTGATGGGCAGTCAGGAGTTTAAGCTTGTGGAGAGACTGTAAGACTCGTTGGGACTCTCTCAAAAAGCAGGTTTCTGTGAAGCAAGAATTTCCCATCACACATCTTCGCATTGTGATGGCTAGATTGTCAAGTCTGTCCACCCCTGGTCCGGGCAAATAACACCTAAGATAGCGAACGTTAAAACTAAAATTTCAATACATTTGTGCCTTAAGCACCTAAAAGCCTTGCAAAGCAAGGCTTTTACTATTAGTTGATTCGTTCTATGTAAGATAGGGAGCATCCCAATTATGTAATGAGTATAAATGCTCAGAAGGGTAAGAAGGCTTTTGTAATAACGATTCTGGTTCCAATCACACAATTTAGAGAACCGTTGAAAATCTATGAACTCCCGAAAAGGCTTGCCATATAAGTA
>NZ_JAPZSS010000239.1:0-20134 GCF_027532015.1 Microcystis sp. LE19-131.1A
ATACTTATATGGCAAGCCTTTTCGGGAGTTCATAGATTTTCAACGGTTCTCTAAATTGTGTGATTGGAACCAGAATCGTTACTACAAAAGCCTTCTTACCCTTCTGAGCATTTATACTCATTACATAATTGGGATGCTCCCTGCCGATCCCCCCTGCCCCCCTTGATAAGGGGGGTGACGATAGGCGGGGGGATCCCCCTTAATAAGGGAGGCATCTGATAATTTTTAACGCCTACCTACTTAGCTAATAATTTCTTGCGGCAAATTAGCCTAAAATACGATTAATTGACTAGGATTTTGGGGCGATAGTTTATGGAACGCGGGTTATTGTGGACACCTTTATTAATTCTGTTTATTTGGTTGGCTTGGAGTGGTTGGAATGAATACCAAAAAGTGGAAATCTATCGACAATGGGCGGAAAACTTCGATCGAGCTAAGTATGATATATATTCTGTCTTAGGTCAAAAAGATAAAATTATCACTTGGGGAAAGCCAACTCGTAAGGGAGTGATCAATTTACAAACTTTTTCCCTAGAGGAGGTCAAAGAAATCCGTCTGCTAGTTAATAATCAAGTGGTGGATTTAGATGCTCTTCCCCCGCAGGGTTCCCCTTTTCTAGAATTTATTTTTAAGGAGCGATCGCCTGAAAAAATTCCTTTTACTGAAGTTGAATTGGCCAGTCGGTGGGCGAAATTTTTACAACAACAAATCTTAATTTAATCGCGAGAATTTCTAGCGCAATCTTCCCGATCGCAGGATACCGATAACTAACCATAAACCGATAAAACTAGCTGTAGCAAATAATACGGTACTAATAATAGTTAATTGCCGAGATTGGGTGCTGGCCGTAACAATAGCAGCCCCGATAATTAAGGAACCAATAATCACACTAAAAGCTAGTCGATTGGCGGAATTATCTAAACTGCGACGGAGATTATCTAATTCACGAATTTTCAGATTAACATTTAAAGTTTCTGAGGTTAAACTATCTAGTAAAACTTCGATTTGACGGGGAGATTTCAGGGAAAAAGATTTCAAGTCTAAAACTGTTCTTAGGGCAGTTTGTAGGGGAGTGCTACCGATTAACTGTTGTTCAAGAATATTAGTTAATAGCGGTTTGACTTCTTCTAGGATATTAATATCAGGATTAAATTTTCGGGCAGTTCCTTCTAGATTGGCGAGACTTTTGGCGAATAAACCTAAATTACCCGGGAGTTTAATTCTATTGCGACGGGCAATTTGCAAAAGTTCATAAACCACCTCACTAAAGTTAATTTGATTTAAATTGAGGTTATAATATTTTCGCAACATCCGCTCATAATCTACCTCTAATTGTACTAAAGTAATCGGGACTACTGACTCGGACAGTTTAATAGTTAGTTGACTGCATCTTTTCGCATCTAAGTCAACAATTGCTAATAACAATTCTGTTAAAATTTGTTGAGTTTGCGGGTCTAATCTGCCCACCATACCACAGTCAATTAAAGCTACTCTACCATCGTCAAGATAGAAAATATTACCCGGATGAGGATCGGCATGAAAGAAGCCATCAATATAAATTTGTTGAAAAAATGACCGAAACAAAATTCTAGTTATTTCGCTTTTTCTTTGGGAAATTGCTTGCTCAGTTGGCGGTCTAGAAACATCAGCCTCTAAAATTTGTTTTCCTTCTAACCATTCTAACACTAATAGCTTGGAATTAGTTAAGTGCCAATAAATTTTAGGAATAACTAACTGTTTGGGTTCTGACCACCGACTCTGGGTTAAATTATAGCGTAATTGGTCGGTATAATGACCTTCTTGGGTGAAATCTAATTCCGCATTAACTGCTTTAATAAACTCCTCTGCTAAGTCAACAACGTCATAACTTTGACCAAATTCTGTGAGGGCAACTAAATCAGCAATTCCCTTAATTAAGGCACTATCTTGGGCGACAATTTTTTCGATCCCCGGACGCAAGACTTTAATCGCTACTTCCTCCCCAGATAATAAAGTTGCCCGATGAATTTGCCCGATCGATCCTGCGGCGATCGGTTGGGTATTAATATACTTAAATACCTGTTCGATCGGTTTTGCTAACTGTTCGGTGATGACTATTTCTATATCTGTCCAAGCAACGGGAGGAACTTGCGCTTGTAGGGCAGTTAAAGCCTCGATATAATTAGCGGGTAGCAGATCGGGACGGGTACTAAGTAACTGTCCCAATTTGACATAAAAAGGACCCAATTCCACAAGGATTTTTTTGAGAACTTCTGGGGTGGGAATCTGGGGATTTTCTGTTTTTCCTAGGGTTAAAACCCCGCGCATATAGTCCCAACCGTTGCCGAGAACTATCTCAAGGATTTCTTTTTGTCTTTGACTGGTTTGGGGGAGTGAGAACACGGTATTATCAGTTATCAGTGATCAGTTATCAGTTATCAGTGGGTAAGTTACCAGTGATCAGATTTGAGTTTTAAGTGAGCAGTATTAAATAAAAGTTTCCTACTGTCTTTTCAATGATTACTGTTTACTGATCACTGATTACTGAAAAAGCTGGTAACTAATATCAATCCTATAACAATTTCTCTAATTTGGGATCGGTTTGTAAGTGCTTGAGAACTTGTTTAATATCTTGGGTACGATCTTTGTGGACAACGAGAGTCGCTTTACCGTCGCGAACAATTACCAGATCTTTTAAACCAATAGTAACGATCACTTCTTCCTCATCACTAGCATAGATAATAGAGCCTTCCGTATCCAAACCGACATGATTGGCCAGTTCAATATTTTTGCCCTTTGCTTCTAGTAATCTTTCCAGAGAATTCCAATCTCCCAGATCATCCCAACCGAAATTAGCGGGTAAAACGTAAGCGAGTTGGGTTTTTTCCATCAAAGCATAATCGATACTTTTTTTCTCTAAATCCTCATAGGCAGCGATGCCCCGATCGCTCAGAGGTTGTAAAATATTATTAGCGTGGGTTTTTAGCTCCTCTAAAACCACTTGTCCCTGAAAGATAAACATTCCGCTATTCCAGCTAAAAAGTCCCGTTTCTAGGAATTTTTCAGCCGTGGTGCGATCGGGTTTTTCCGTAAAACGACTCACTTTATAGACGGGTAAACCATTAAATTCGCCTTGATTTTCTCCCTGTTCGATATAACCGTAACCGGTGGAGGGATAATCGGGTTTAATTCCTAAAGTAACGATCGCTTTTTGGCTGACGGCCACTTCTACGGCCGCTTTTAAAGTGTTAATATAAGCCTCTTGATTACCAATATAATGATCGGCAGGAAAAAAACCGATCGCCACTTCCTTACCATAACGTTTTATCACTTCTAAAGTAGCCCAAGTCACAGCCGGGGCTGTATCCTTGCCCACCGGTTCCACTAATAGGTTACTCTCCGGTAAATCGGGCAGTTGTTCGCGGACACCATCAGCGATCGCACTAGCGGTAATTACCCAGAGATTTTCCCAACCTGCCCCTAAAGATAATAGACGATCGGCCGTTGCTTGTAAAAGACTGCGACCACTACCATCAAGACAGAGAAACTGTTTCGGACGCGCTAGACGACTGAGAGGCCAAAAACGTTCCCCTTTACCCCCGGCGAGAATGACTGGAACAAGCGACTGATTCATAAAAAATTGACACTTATCGGTTAAGCTGAACCGATTGTATCAGACGGCAGCGAGGGGTGAGCATTTTCCTGACTCAAAGCTAAAAAGCGGGCAAATAACCCGCTTTCTAGCAAAAATAACCGAAATATTGCGATTAGAAATTCATTTCGGCCGCTTGTACTGTTTCCACTTGTTTTTTCTTAATAACTAAGAGGATTTGGCAGAGCATAATACCACCGAGGAATAAGACTAATCCTTTGATCCGGCCGGGATTTTGTAGGACAACTTCCGTCTCTTTTTGACCAAAACCGCCGACATTGGGGTTACTGGTTAAAAATTGTCCCACTTCGATCGCTTGACCTTCCGAGACGATTAACTCAGGACCTGCGGGAATATTTTCCACCACGGGGCCAGCTTCAGAAGTGATGGTGACTTCATAACCACCGGCTTCGGTTTTGCTGATCTGGCTAATTGTACCTGCGGTAGAAGCTTTGAAAGCGTTATTATTGCTGGGTTCACCGGTGGGGTACACTTGACCGCGACCACGATTGGCCCCTAAATGCACAGCATATTTACCGAAGTGAATACCTTTATTTTGGCTAGGATCGGGGGCCAGGACGGGGAAAACGATTTCTTTGTATTGATCACCGGGTAAGGGGCCGACGATAACCACGTTATCTTGACCTTCTTTGTAGGATTGGAAATAGACTCCACCGAGTTTTTCCTGCATTTCTTCGGGAATGCGATCGGGGGGCGCGATTTTAAAACCATCCGGTAGCATTAAGACTGCACCGACGTTTAAACCCCCCTTCGATCCGTCTCCTAACACCTGTTGACTGGCGGGATCGTAGGGGATTTTTACCACTGCCTCAAAGACGCTATCGGGTAATACCGAGTGGGGGATTTCAATTTCGGCGGGTTTTTGGGCTAAATGGCAGTTCGCGCAGACAATCCGACCTGTTGCTTCTCTGGGGGTTTCCGGGGCGGTTTGTTGCGCCCAAAAAGGATATGCTTGGGCAGATTGGGGGTTAATGACATCGCTGGTTAGGAGTAGGGAAACGGTAGCGATCGCCACGAGGACAGCTTTCACTAGGGCCTGTCTGTGGACTTGCGGGAAGCTTAAAAAGTTGAATGTTCTCATCTCTATAGGTCGAATAATTCCAAATCTCGTCACATTGAATAATCTAGGACCACCAGGGTTCTTCGCCGGTGCGGAAGTCGGTTTCCGTCCAAGTGGAGAAGACGACTTTATCATTATCGGTGACGTTGGCATGGGCGAGGGCTAAGGATAGAGGCGCTGGACCGCGAACTACTTTTCCTTCGGCATTGTACTGGGAACCGTGGCAAGGACACATGAATTTTTCTTCGCTGGCATTCCAAGGCACCACACAACCTAAGTGGGTGCAGACGGCGTTAATTCCGTAGTTGGCCAGGGTTTTGTCCTCTTGGACGACTAGATAGGTGGGGTCGCCTTTTAAGCCTTGAGCTAATGTGCGATCGCCAGCGTTATGGGTGGTCAGAAATTGACTGACAATCACATCATTGCCTAGGGCATCTTTTGCGGTGACACCGCCACCCGTACCACCGGCCGAGGGGGGAATAAAATACTTAACAATCGGATACAAAGCCCCCGCTGCCACTCCGGTAATTGTACCAAAGGTCAACAGGTTCATAAATTGACGACGACCCAAATCGGGAACATCTGTACCGGAAACTTGACTCATTGCTCCTTATCTCCAAATGTAAATTTTTGTAAACTAATTCTCATCTAAGGGCGATTTTGTGCATCTCGATCAAGACGAAAACCCAGAGCTTAAAGAAGGTTTACAAGGGCTTTATTAGATTATTACAGATATTGAGTCACGGACAATTGCCACGGCAAAGCTGCCCCAAATGCGATCGCTGTTTGATCGCTTTCAGTGCTGGAGGCAAATTATTAAAAAATTGACATAATGGCGGCTTGTCTGTTTACTTGACAGTTACGCTTCCTATCAGTCATACTATTAAAAATAGTTCAAAAAAACCAAAGATTAGGTTATGTGACTCTAACCAACACAATCAACTATTACCAGTGATTTACTCAAGATGATGACAGCTAATTCTGCTTATGAATTGTTAGAATATGCTTATGATAAACTCGATTTTAGTCAAGGCGACTTAGTGAGTTCAAAAGTGTCATTGTCAGAAATAACTTTAGAAGAGTGGATAGAAAAAGGAGATTGGTTAGAATTAGCCAAGCAAGTTGAAGCAGAAAAAGTTTTTTTTGTTAATAATAATCCTGTGATTATTTTTGCTAAATGCGATACTCAAGAAGATGAAAAAGTACGGCAAATCTTTAATAAAATATGGTGTATGGCTAGACCAAGTTACCTATTTTTAGCGAAAGAAGGTGAACTAGCTATTTACGATCTAACCAAACCACCTGCTAGAAGTATAGAAGATTGGAAGAAAAATAATAGACCGTTAGAAGTTGCCCAAAACATACTTGAAGTAACTTCAAAACTTTATCAATACAGACGGGAACAAATCGAATCAGGGAAGCTTTTTGAGGATGAGCGTTTTGAAACATCTAATCAACGTGCTGATCAATCACTGATCAAAGATTTAAAAACAGTTCGTTTAGCCTTAATTAGTGGAGGATTAAGCGAAAATAAACGTAAATATGCTCATGCTTTAATTGGTAGATCAATTTTTATTTGCTATTTGGAAGATAGAGGAATTTTAACTCAAGAGTATTTTGAAGCAATAGCACAAAACAATGCAACATGGAAAGCCTTACTTAATGCTCCTGATGATCAGTTAAATATGGAAACTGAAGCTAAACAACATTATATCAAAATATTAAGTGATAAAAGTTTTACCTATGCTTTATTTAATAAGTTGAGTCAAGATTTTAACGGAGATATGTTCCCTTCTGATGAACAAGAAGCGGAATCTGTTGAGCAACGGCATTTATCTCTCTTACAAGAATTTTTACAGGGAAATATTGATCCACAAAAAAAATTATTTTTCTGGGCCTATAAATTTGATATAATTCCTATTTCTTTAATTAGTAGTATTTATGAAGAATTTTATCATGAGTCAAATACAGAAAATATTGATAATGGGACGCATTATACACCGAGTTCATTAGTGGAATTTGTCTTGTCTAAAGTTTTAACGTCAGATTGTTTGACAACTCATCCCCGTATTCTTGATCCTTGTTGTGGTTCAGGAATCTTTTTAGTGGAAGCATTTCGGAGAATTGTGAGACATCGAGTCTATCAAAATCAGGGACAGCGATTAAGTTGGCAAGAGTTAAGAGAAATCTTAAAAAATCAGATAGCTGGCATAGAAATTAATTCAGAAGCTATCAGAATTACTGCATTTAGTCTATATCTTGCTTTATTAAATTATCAAGAGCCTCGAAACATTTTATCACAAATTAAACGAGGTAAAAAATTACCATTTTTAATTTATCAAGCGAATGGGTTATCTGAGGATAATCACTTTAATAATTTAGTCTGCGATAATGCTTTTCAAGAATTTTCTAACTCAGAGGATTTGATATTATCTAGAAATTTTAGTAGTCAATGTGCTGATGTTGTTGTCGGTAATCCTCCTTGGGGATCTCCTAAAACGAAGGATAAAAAAGGCACAAAAGACTTAAATATCGCTTTACAATGGTGTCAAGAACGTGATTATCCAGTCGGAGATAAAGAACGTTCTCAAGCGTTTATCTGGAGAGTATTTGATTTTTTAAAAGATAATGGATGGTCAGCATTAGTGGTATCAACAGGTATTTTATTTAAGACCCATGATAAAAGCAAAGAATTTAGACAAAAATGGTTAAACAGTGTCTTATTAAAAGAAGTTGTCAATTTTGCTCATGTTCGTGATATTTTCTTTAAATCTGGTAATAAAAACCAATCTAGTGCCTCAATTTCTCCTTTTGCTTCAATTATTTTTCAGAAAGTCAATCAGACAGAGTTAACCTTAAAAGATCAAGTTGTCACTTATTGGTCTGCTAAAAAAACAGCTATGATTAAAAATGTGCAAGCTGTTATTTTGAGTGTTATGGATCGTCGTGGTATCAGACAAAGTGAACTATTTTATAATGATTCTTTATGGAAAATTTATTATTGGGGAAATCATCAAGATGCTGGTTTAATTCAAGGTATAACTTTAGCTCCAGCATTAAAAGAATTACATGATCCTAACAATAGTGGTCAAGGGTTTACAACTGGAAGTGCTTATTCAGCACCACAATGGCTATCTGAATATCAAAATCTACCGATTCCCAAATTTCAACGTTATTCTTCTATTCAAAAAGACTGGTTTACATCATCTCCCAAAAAAGTGCATCGTATAGCGAATGAATCTTTATTCTATGGTGAAAGATTATTGATTAAACATGGCATTAGTCAAGCATCTAGAAAAAAAGGAGAAATTATTGCTCGATTAGAATCAGAAAACTTCAGTTTTACAAATTCAGTAAATTGTATCAAGTTACATGATGCTGAAGAATGGAAATATAAAATTATATTAGGAACTTTATGGTCTTCATTATCTCGTTATTACTTTTTTCTGACTTCTAGCAAATGGGGAATATGGCATGATGGAATTTATAAGGATGAATATTTAAGTTTGCCGATTATTTTTCCAAAGGATCAAGGTATTCGGGAAAAAGTTATCGATATTGTTGAGCAATTACAGAATTGTAATCCTATAAAGTATAGTATTGAACATCCTGAAGAAAAAACTCCAGAAAAAATAGAAGCACAACTCACTGAATTAGAATATCAATTAGATGAGGCAATATTTGATGTCTATGATCTCACCATTGCTGAACGGGATCTCATTCGTGATATGTGTGATGTTGGGATAGAGTTTTACTATAATCATATCAACAGTAAAGCAGTAAAACCTGTTGAAAGCTATCCTCAACAAAATCAAGGACTTCTCAACGATATTAATAAAAACCGTCAAACTCAAAAAGGATTAGAAGGTTATTTACAAGCCTTTTTAGATATTTGGAATCGAGAATTAGAACCTGATGGTGAATTCAGTTGGCAGATTATTCGTCCTCAATTTCAGGGGTTAGAAAATCCTATGTTAGCCGTTATTTTCTCTACACAAGAGTATGGAGAAAAACCTCAACCTGTCTCCCAATCAGATCAAAAACAATGGATAGGAATTATTGCTCAATTAGCAAGACAAGAAAACGGTTTATTAGTTCCCTATAATAGCCATCAAATTTATCTTGATGGTTTAGTTCGTTCGGTTTCTGATACAGAAATCATTATTATTAAGCGTAATGAACGAAGATTCTGGACTCGTAGCATGGCGCGTGAGGATGCGGAGGCAACAATGCTTCAAATTATTAACTTACAAGAATCTCAAGAAAGGATCTAAACTTATGACAAAACCAAGTTTATTAAAAAAAGATATATGGGGTAATCATGAAAAGAGAGTTTTAGCTATTTTTAGGCTTGCTTTAGAAATGCTTCAAAAGAACCAAGAATTACCCCAAAGTGAAGATGAACTTAATCGAAAACTATGCTTTTTTGTCCGTTATGCCAACCAACAATTAACTATTTCTAATCAAGGAATAGAATGGCCTTGTATGTGTGAAGCCAATAATCAACCTGATGCTGATGATAGCATTGGAGCTAAACGAGAATATAAACGACCTGATTTTCAATGGGGAATCTGTGATACTAACGAAACAAATCCTGAAAGAATGGATAAATTTTACACTTTAGAGGCTAAAAGACTCGGTTCTCCATCAAGTTCCCAATGGATACTTAACAAAAATTATATTCTAAATGGGATTAACAGATTTATATTAGTTGAATGGGGTTATGGAAAATCCGTCAGTTCGGGAGCAATGATTGGTTATATTCAAAATATGGAATTAAGAGAAATTTTAAATGAAGTTAATAAGCATTGTTCACAACTAACCATTATAGAGTTAACTTTATCGCTGGAAGGATGGCAAAATGATGTGAGTCGTCTTGACCATCAACTAGAACGTCCTGATGTGCCACCTAGTCCATTTAATTTAAGACATCTATGGGTAGATTTACGAAGTAAAAAAACTGATAACAATGACGATACCTCATCATAAAAATTTATTCAAATTCTCCATTAAACGCTCATGAATCTCATCACCCCAAAACCGAACTAAGGAGAAACCTAGGCGATTGACCCTTAAAAACGCATCCTCAGCATCATAAACTGCTAATTCTAACTGATTCGGATTCATTAAAATCATCAATCTCCCTTTTAAGTCAACTCTTAGAAATTGCTAAAATAGGAGTAGAAAAAGCGATAGAAACCGATGAAGAAACGGCAACCGCTTGGATAAACCAACAACTAGAAAGCTTGGGAGTCAAACTAATCTGAGCAACACAAAAATAGAACTACCCTGGATTTTTACCAGAGAGGTTTATTTTTAACGGGGGAGAATGTCAACCCTCACTGCTAGACTCAACAGTATGGCCGACTTCGCTGATCCATTGGGCAATTTCTGCGGGGGATGCGGTGGTTTCTACGGTGACGATTTTATTGGCTACATCCACCGATATTTGGGCTGCTGGTTGCTGATTATTAATCGCTTTAGTAATGGTATTAGCGCAACCTTCACAGGCAATACTAGGCACTTTTAGGGTAATTGTCATTGTTGTAACTCCAGTAACTTTATAGCTAAAAACTAGCATAAATTGTCAGGGGTAGCTGATTTTTTAAGAGTTTATTTACCATTTCAGCACTGCCGCTTCGATCCCCTGTTCCCGACGCAGTTTACTATCTTTTTCTAGCCATTGAATGACCTGTTTATGGGTTAGCTCTTCTAGGGTTACTCCCGTATCCTCGGCGATTATTTTTAATAAGCGTAGGGAAGAAATCGTTAAACGAGTCAGGAATTTTTCTGGAGAAGTTAAGAGGGCAGCGTCCACATCTGCCGATTCTTCTGGGGTTAAAAATTGTCTGTTTTCGATCATAGTTTTATTTGGTTTCCATCCAATTGTCACCAGCTTTAATTTCTACTAAGAGAGGGATCGTCAAGGAGACAGCTTCTTCCATAGTCGTCTTGATTTTTGACTGTAGGGATGGCCATTCTTCCCTCGGTACTTCCAAGACTAATTCATCATGGACTTGCAGCAGTAATCTCGCTCGATAATTTTGCAGTACCTCGGCCAATTTTACCATCGCTACTTTAATAATATCAGCACTGGAACCCTGAATGGGCGCATTAGCGGCCGATCTTAATAATTGTGCTTCCTCGTTGTTGAGTTTGAGGCTATCTAAATCGATGTCATGTAAGGACAGTCCTCGCAGTCTTTTTAAGAGGGGATTATCGAAGTTAAAATAACGTCTTCTGCCCAAAATTGTTTCCACATATCCCTGAGCGATCGCTTGTTTTTTGCTATTCTCTAAATACTCAAATACTTGGGCATAACGTTGATGATATTTTTCAATAAATTTTCTGCCCTGTTCTACGGTTAATTTCGATTCACGGGCGAATTTTTGCGCTCCCATGCCATAAATAACTCCGAAGTTAATTGTTTTTCCTAAACTGCGTTCTTCTGGGGTAATTTCCCCTTTATCAAAGAGCAATTGAGCGGTGACTTTATGAACATCTTGATTACTACGATAAGCTTCTAATAAAACTGGTTCTTGACTGAGATGAGCCAGAATTCTTAACTCGATTTGTGAGTAGTCCGCTGATACTAATAAGTAACCATCTTCGGGAATAAAAGCTTGACGAATTCGTCTGGAAAATTCACTGCGAATGGGGATATTTTGTAGGTTAGGATTGGAGGATGATAAGCGTCCGGTGCTGGTGATGGTTTGATTAAAATCTGTATGCACTCTTGCGGTTTTTGGTTCGGCTAATTTCGGTAAAGCATCCACATAGGTGGATTTTAATTTGGATAAGGTGCGATGTTCAAGGATATAATCAACTAAGGGATGATCTCCTTGTAGTTTCTCTAAAACACTTTGATCGGTGGAGTAACCTGTTTTAGTTTTTCTGGATTTTTTGCGGTTGAGTGCTAATCGATCGAAGAGGATTTCACTTAACTGTTTAGGAGAGCTAAGATTAAAAGTTTCTCCGATAGATTCGTAGGCATTTTTTTCTATGTCTGCCAAGTCTCTTTCTAGTTGCTGGGAAAAGTTTTTTAGATAGTTAATATTAATTTTTATACCATAATTTTCCATCTGCCACAGCACCATGACTAAGGGAGATTCTACCTCTGAGAATAATTGATATAAAGAGGGAATTTTAGTTAATTCTGCCTGTAATTTTTCTCGAAGTAAATAGGTAGCGTAGGCATCTAATCCGCAGTAGTTAGCAGTGGTGGTAATATCTAAATCAGCGATAGTTTTTCCCGTAGGAATACCGAGACTTTTATAACTAAGGGAAGTGATACCGTCTAAATAGCGATTGCATAAATCTTCGAGATTATGAGTTAGTTCGGGATGGAGGACATAACTAGCCACCATAGTATCAAAAACTAGACCTTTAACGGTAATTCCTTGATGATAAAAAACATCAATATCAAATTTCGCATTCTGGAAGACTTTCGGATAATTATCACCCGCTAAAATTGGGCGTAATTTTTCGATAACTATCTCTAGATTTAAATTATCACCGCTCTGGTGGCCGATGGGAATATAGGCCATAGAATTTAATTCTTTTCCCCAACAGCAACCGATCCCGACTAATTTGGCTACACGAGGATTTAAATCCGTGGTTTCGGTGTCCCAAGCGACGGGAAAATGTGGATTAGTAAAAGTTGTTAATTTGGCCAGTAAAGCATCTAACTTAGGAATAGTATCAATAATGTCGGGAGCAATTAGAACCGGTGGAGAAATAGGGGGTAAATCAAACAGAGACAATTGATTAGAATCAGCATCGCTAGTTAATTCTAGGGTAGGAGTGCCACCTAGATGCTGTTGAATTTGATCGAGTTTCTGGAGAATTTTCTTTAACTCTAATTTTTCCAATAAAGGTTTAACTAAACGCCGATCAAAACCTCGGAGACGAAATTTATCCTCTTCGAGACTAACGGGGGCATCAAGGGCAATTTTGGCTAAATAGCGAGAACTTTCGGCGGCGGGTTTTCCCTCTAATAATTTAGTTTTTACCATTCCCTTAATCGATTCCAGATTGGTATATATATCGTCTAAGTTATCGTATTTTTTTAATAAATCTATCGCTGTTTTTTCGCCAATTCCGCGCACCCCGGGGATATTATCAGACTTGTCACCGCAAAGAGCTTTAAAATCTACTACCTGTTTTGGTGTCACCCCTAACTTTTCCGTGACAGCTTGGGAATTAAATTCTGTATAACCCTGTCCCGATGTACTTTTGACTGCATTAATATCCAGATAGAGAACCGTGGTTTTTTTCTCCTCATCTACCAATTGGAATAAATCTCGATCGCCTGTTAAAATCTTGACCGTATAACCATTATCGCCGGCTTGTTTTGCCAAAGTTCCTAAAACATCATCTGCTTCGTAACCCGGGGAAGTAACAATAGGAATATTCATCGCTGCCAAGAGACTTTGCAGATTAGTTAAATCGGGGCGAAATTCTTCGGGAGTTTCTTGCCGATTAGCCTTATAATTGACATCAGCTTCGTGGCGAAAAGAAGGAGCTGCTAAATCAAAAGCGACCGCTAAATAAGCAGGTTTTTGAGTTTCTAGTAACTGCAGCAGAGAATTTAAAAACCCAAAGCAAACACTGGTGGGAATGCCAGTAGAAGTACGCAGAGGACCAGAACGAGACTTAGCAAAGGCATAATAGGCACGAAAAGCCAAAGAATGCCCATCAATCAGGATAAATAGCTTATTTTGCTCGGCACTGATCATAATCTAGCCTCTTTAGTCCTATCAAAATAATACTAAATAGTGTATAAAATTTACATCCCCTATTTTGCCCGAATTTGGCCAAATTTGACAAGGGAGTTTCTTCTGTATTAGAGTATAACAGATGCTGGCCTTGTTCTAACCTTAAATCTTTCTATCTCTTTACAGGCGGCGGATGCCTCTGCTACCAATTGCATCAATGTCATTTACAGGCATCCTGTTTGTACCACTAGGGAACTATCAGAAAAATGCGGATTACTGTAGGTTCTGTTTTAAAGCTGTTAGCGAAGGGAATTATGCTACACTAGCATCAATATCTAGTCAAAAAGGCTTGTAATTTATGACTCCTCATCTTTCTCTTAGCCAGATTATAGAATCTATCGATCAACTTTCTTTAGAAGAACAAAACCAATTATTTGAAAAATTAGCGCAGAAAAAACAACAACAAGAGCATCCACTGCTCAATATACCAGCTACACTAACCTATAATCCCCTCTTAGATGAAGTCATAGAGAGTATAGAAACCTATCGTCAAAAAGTTGACCAAGAAGACAGTCAACAAGTTGAAACACCGTGACTCAATATATATTAGATACCGATCATATAACCCTACTGCAAAAACTACATCCGAACTTAGTTCGGAGAGTAGCGTCTATCGATCCTGATGATATTGCTATAACAATTATTACTTTAGAAGAACAAGTAAGAGGATG
Source organism: Microcystis sp. LE19-131.1A (assembly GCF_027532015.1). Classification (NCBI taxonomy): domain Bacteria; kingdom Bacillati; phylum Cyanobacteriota; class Cyanophyceae; order Chroococcales; family Microcystaceae; genus Microcystis; species Microcystis sp. LE19-131.1A. The sequence continues at coordinate 14,161 of NZ_JAPZSS010000239.1, forward strand.
GTTCAGCGTGATCAAAAAATACTCTCAAAGCAATCAATATGAAAAGTTAATCAAAGGGTATCAAGGTTTGAGAGATGTAGTTAATTATCTGAGCAAATTTAAAATTGTTAACTATACTTTAGAAGCTCATTATCATTTCAGAGAATTACGGGAGCAAAAAATTCCTATAGGAACACAAGATTTAAGAATTGCAGCGATTAGTTTATCAGAAAACAGTATTTTAGTAACACGCAATTATCGTGATTTCTCTCAAATCCCTAATTTACGCCTACAAGATTGGACGATATAGAACTCTGTAGGGATGACTACGAAAATTGTTACATTTTTTAAGGATTACCCACCCATTATTCAGCCATTAGCCTGGCATCGGCGATCGCTGATAACACCCCGTCAAAAAAAATATTTGCCAAAAAGCCAGCGTAAGGGTATTTTAAGAATAATTTTATATGTTTACTTGTCAATTACATGAGAATCCTAGTTACGGGTGGTGCGGGTTTTATCGGTTCCCATCTAATCGATCGCTTGATGGAACAGGGTCATGAAGTGATCTGTCTGGATAACTTCTACACGGGGGTGCGCCGAAACATCGTTAAATGGCTAGGAAATCCTTATTTTGAGCTAATTCGTCACGATATCACCGAGCCGATCCGTTTAGAGGTGGATCAGATCTATCACCTGGCCTGTCCTGCTTCCCCAATTCACTATCAATATAACCCAGTAAAAACGATTAAAACCAATGTTTTAGGGACTCTGTATATGCTGGGCCTAGCTAAAAGGGTAAAAGCGCGATTTTTGCTCGCTTCTACCTCAGAAGTCTATGGCGATCCCGATGTGCATCCCCAAACGGAAGAATATCGAGGTAATGTCAACTGCATTGGACCGCGTTCCTGTTATGACGAGGGTAAACGGGTGGCGGAAACCCTGGCTTTTGAGTATTATCGGGAGCATAAAGTCGATATCCGGGTGGCCCGGATTTTCAACACCTACGGCCCGCGAATGCTAGAAAACGATGGTCGAGTGGTGAGTAATTTCGTCGTGCAAGCTTTGCGCGGTCAACCCCTGACGGTTTATGGTCAAGGTTCCCAAACCCGCAGTTTTTGCTATGTTTCTGACCTAGTGGAAGGGTTAATGCGTTTGATGAATGGGGACTTTATCGGGCCGGTTAATCTCGGCAATCCCGACGAATACACAATTCTGGAATTAGCACAAGTGATCCAAGGCATGATTAATCCCGAGGCCGAATTAGTCTATAAACCACTACCGGAAGATGATCCCAAGCAACGACAACCGGATATCACTCGTGCTAAAACCTATTTGGATTGGAGTCCCACTATTCCTCTAAGTCAGGGTTTAAAAATGACGATCGAGGATTTCCGTTCTCGTCTCAGCTAATCCCTAATCAATAAAATTAACTTAATTGTCACTGGAGTAATTATCATGCGTGTTTGTGTTATCGGAACGGGTTATGTGGGTTTAGTCACTGGGGTTTGTCTAGCACATATCGGCCATCATGTCATCTGTATTGACAACAATGAAGAAAAAGTCAAATTAATGAAATCGGGACAATCCCCCATCTATGAACCGGTGTTGTCGGAATTAATGCAGTCTTCGGCAGCCTCCGGCAATCTGGAATTCTCCACAGACCTAGAAGCGGGGGTTAAACACGGCGAAATCCTCTTTATCGCTGTTGGTACACCAGCACTACCCACGGGGGAAAGTGACACCCGTTATGTGGAAGCAGTGGCCCGGGGTATTGGGGCCCATCTCAACGGTGGTTATAAAGTAATCGTCAATAAATCTACCGTTCCCATCGGTTCTGGGGATTGGGTACGGATGATCGTCCTCGATGGTGTGGCCGAGAGACAAAAAAATCTCGTGGCCGCTGGTGGCGGTATTAGTACACTAGAACGCATCGAAGCGGATTTCGATGTGGTCAGCAATCCCGAATTTTTACGCGAAGGTTCGGCGGTTTATGATACTTTTAACCCCGATCGCATTGTTTTAGGCAGTAATAACCCGAAAGCCATTGAAATGATGAAGGAATTGTACGCGCCTTTGGTTGAACGCCAATTCGCGGACGATCCCTCCTTGCCTCCCGTTCCCGTGGTGGTTACGGATCTCAGTTCGGCGGAAATGATTAAATACGCCGCTAATGCCTTCCTAGCCACCAAAATCAGCTTTATTAACGAAGTAGCTAACATCTGCGATCGCGTGGGAGCCGATGTCACCCAAGTGGCTAAAGGTATCGGTTTAGATTCCCGTATCGGCAGCAAGTTTCTCTCGGCCGGAATCGGTTGGGGGGGTTCCTGTTTCCCTAAAGATGTGTCAGCTTTGGTGCATACCGCAGAAGACTACGGTTACGAAACAGAATTACTTAACGCCGCTATCAATGTTAACAAACGTCAACGGACAATTGCGATCGAAAAACTGCAACAGGAATTAAAAATCCTCAAGGGTAAAACCGTCGGTTTGTTAGGATTAACTTTTAAACCCGATACCGATGATATGCGCGATGCTCCGGCTTTAACCATGATCGAACAGTTAAATCGTTTAGGTGCTAAGGTAAAAGCCTATGATCCGATCGTTTCCCAAAGTGGTTTAAGTCACGGTTTAAGCGGTGTGATTATCGAATCGGATCCAGAAAGATTGGCCGATGGTTGTGACGCTTTGGTGGTGGTGACGGAATGGCAAGAATTCCTCCGTCTCGACTACGGCAAAATGGTTAAAACCATGCGCGAACCCGTGTTAATTGATGGTCGCAATTTCCTCGATCCTGCGGTGGTGACAGCAGCTGGTTTCCGTTACCTCGGTATTGGACGTTAATCCTAGGAATCCGCCTTTTCAGTAGGACTGACGCGGTTGGGGAAGGTACAAGAAGCAGCACCACTTACCCCTGCTCCTAGGGGCGAAAATTGCCCGATTATGCTGGCTGAAAAACGAAAAATTCCGATCTGACCATGGGGTTATTGGCTATAGTTAAATGATATGAACAGGAGCCACTAGAATCCAGAGGCGATGGGTAGAATTAAATTGAGAAACTAGAATCAGTTTTAGCAATACATACCTATGGTTAGCTCTGTTCAATACCGCTACACTAACGAACAAGTTAGGGACTGGTTACGGGGATTACTGACAATTGCCTGGTCTGATGGGGATTATAGCACCAGCGAGCAGGAATCGATCGCCCGTTTCGCTCACGAATTAGAATTAGATGACGACCACGTTCTCTATCAATCGATTAGTCCCGAAGAATTGGCCGCAAGTTTCGGTCATGACCCCAAAATATCAGAAAACTTCCTCCGCACGGCGGTTATGGTAGCGATCGCCGATGGCGTTTATTCCCCCGCAGAAGCGCAATTACTGCGTAGTTATCGGGATGCTTTCGGGTTAGAAATCGAGGCCTTGTCAGCTTTAGAACATACTATCTGTGAAATTCCCGAAATTACCACAGAAGCGAATAAATCCGAGTTTATCAGTGCCGAACATCCCCACCCAGATCTGCTGCATCCCCTCAAAGACTGGTTAGATGGGGTGGAAATGCACGATCCGCGCTTGGCCCGGTTTATCTGCAAAATGGTGCCGCCTCAATGTCCTTTTGAACGCGATATCGTGCTGTTTGGCCATAAATTAGTCCATATTCCGCCTCTGTGCAAGTTAAATCCTCTCTACGAGCAATTAGTCGGGTTACGTTTCCGCGCTCTATCATACTTAGCCGATGATTGTCAAGAGGATATTTCCGAGTATATTTAGCCAGTTTAACTAAAATTACGGCTAAAATGGTATAAATATCCTGCTGACAGAAAACATCTCAGCCTCAAGGCTTTTTCTAGCCAATTCTTCCGTTAAAATTAGGTTAAGTCGCCGTTCAGAGAGAAACTATGAGTAAAAACTCCCGACGAGTCGATTTTTCTGATTTACCCGGGCCAAAAAACCTGCGCTCCTATCAATGGCAGTGGCTGGGCCGAGATCTACTCGCCGGTGTCACCGTGGCAGCCTACGCTATTCCCCAGTGTATGGCTTACGGCGACCTGGCCGGGGTCGATCCCGTGGTGGGATTGTGGACTCTCGTGCCAGCCGCCCTAGTTTACGCCCTTTTCGGCTCCTCACCGCAACTATCCCTCGGACCAGAATCGACCACGGCAGTGATGACGGCGGCAGCGATCGCACCTCTGGTGAGCCTTCAAGGAGAAAATTACGGCAGTTTAGCGGCTTTTTTAGCCCTAATGGTCGGTTTAATCTGTTTTGTCGCTTATATCGCCCGCTTGGGATTTCTAGCTAATTTACTCTCCAAACCGATCCTAATCGGTTATATGGCGGGAGTGGCGGTGATCATGATTGCGGGACAACTGGGTAAAATTAGTGGTTTGTCAATCCGTGAAAATACGGTTTTTAAAGAAATTTTCGCTTTTTTCTGGGGAATAAACCAATGGCACTGGCCAACCCTTAGCCTCGCTCTATTGCTGTTACTATTTCTATTTGTCATCCAGAAATATTTTCCCAAAGCACCGGGTCCCTTGCTGGCGGTTTTACTGGGAACCCTCGCCGTCGCCACCCTCCATCTCGATCAAGAGGGGGTGGCAGTAGTGGGGAAAATTAGCAAGACTTTGCCTAATTTTGGCTTACCAACCCTAGATTTTTCCCAATTACTACCCCTAGTAACCGCGGCCGTCGGCATTGCCCTGGTCGGCTATTCCGATAACGTCTTGACCGCCAGAGCCTTCGCCGCACGTCATAACCAAGAAATCGATGCCAATCAAGAATTTTTAGCCCTAGGACTGGGGAATCTGGCGGCGGGTTTTTGTCAGGGATTTCCCATCAGCAGCAGCGCCAGTCGCACCGCAGTGGGCGACTCCGTGGGCAGTAAAAGTCAACTTTACTCCCTGGTGGTGGCAGTGGTGGTGGTGGCGGTCATTTTCCTGCTCGGTCCAGTACTGGCACTCTTTCCCAAGGCTGCCTTGGGTGCGCTGGTGATTTATGCAGCCTGTAAACTGCTGGATATCGCCGGCGCTAAACGACTAAAAAGCTTTCGCAATAGTGAGTTTAATCTCGCTGTCCTGACCATGGTGGGGGTGCTAACCACGGGGATTTTAAGCGGGGTTGCCATCGCCATCGGTCTCTCGGTTATCGATTTATTGGCCCGCATTACTCGGCCTGATGATGCGGTCTTGGGTACGGTTCCGGGGGTGATGGGTTTACACGCACTCCAGGATTGGCCAGAAGCGCAAACAATACCAGGGTTGGTTATCTATCGTTACGATGCCCCCTTATTTTTTGCTAATGCGGCCGACTTTAAACGTCGCGCTCTCAGTGCCATTGCCCGGGAGACGAAACCGGTAGAATGGTTTGTCTTGAATACGGAGGCCCTTGGGGAATTGGATAGTACAGCAGTGGAGATTCTTGAGGAATTAGCAGCAGAATTATCAAGACAGGGTATAGTTTTCGCCCTCGCTAGGGTTAAACACGATCTGTACTTAGAATTGCAACGTTCCCGCTTGTTAGATAAAATTAGCCAAGAGAGGATTTACTATACTTTGCCGGCGGCGATCGAAGCTTTTAAAAATCGTTAACTGATAGTTAGGGGTCGAGAAGGTCATCACCCCCATCCCCTCCCATAAAGAACCTACCCGTGCATAGTTTTCGGACTTTATTGAAATTAGCTGATAGAGTTGTCTAAGTTGGGCTTCCGTCGGTTGCATTTAGTCATTATCGGCTTAATTTTAGATTATTGTTCATTTTTAGCATCATTAACTGAAAGTCACTTCCCTAACCTATTTAGGGTTTGCTGAATAAAGGTGAAATGTAGGCAAGGTAAGGGTTTTGTGGCTTTTCTCGCGAAACAGGTGCAAGATTTTGAGAGAATCGTGCTTCAAAACCTTGCGTCTTCATCGGCCCGCGTCCTGTAGGGGCGAAGCATTCGGATAAAAAATCTACGGTTTCACCGATAGGTTATTGCCCGAATGCTTCGCCCGTACTT
>NZ_JAPZSS010000069.1:0-4931 GCF_027532015.1 Microcystis sp. LE19-131.1A
ACTTTTCTGACTTTTCTTCAGCCATTTATGAATGTTTGAATGATGCCCATCTGAAACATAAAAAAGAACTGGATTCTTTGCTGACTCTACGATTTCAGAAGTTTAATAAATCTCAGATTATGAACGTCTAAAGTATAATTAAGATGAAAAATTATGACCACCACCGCCGATGATGTTTGGAAATTATTAGCCGAATTAGCAGAAGCTCAAAAAGAAACCGAGCGGATTCTCAAAGAACAATCTTTAAAAACTGATCGCCAAATTACCAGACTCAGTCAAGAAATTGGTAATCTTGGGGGTAAATGGGGTCGTTTTGTCGAAAATATGGTAGCCCCAGCTTGTGAGACTTTATTTTTAAATCGTCAGATTCTCGTACATCAAGTTAGTCAAAGAGTCAGAAAACGTCTTGACGGTAAAACCCTAGAAATTGATGTGTTAGTAACTAATGAAAATCATGTGCTAGTAGTGGAAGTCAAAAGTAGTTTAAGTGTAGATGATGTCAAAGAATTAATCAAGAATCTAACAGAATTTAGGCAATTTTTTCCCGAATATAACCACAAACAATTATATGGGGCAGTAGCTGGCATTGAAATCGAAGAAGGAGCGGATAAATATGCCTATCGTCAAGGTTTATTTGTCTTGGCACAAAGGGGGGAAAATGTAGCAATTCTTAACGATACTGAGTTTCAACCAAAAACGTGGTAGGGGCTTTAAAAACAAGATATAATCAGGTTATTGTCAAGTTAATTTAGAGGAAAAATTATGACCACCACCGCCGATGATGTTTGGAGATTATTAGCCGAATTAGTAGAAGCTCAAAAAGAGACAGAAAGATGCTTTCAAGAAACTGAGCGACGCTTTCAAGAAACCGAGCGACGCTTTCAAGAAACCGATCGCCAAATTACCAGAGTCAGTCAAGAAATTGGTAATCTTGGCGGTAAATGGGGTCGTTTTGTCGAAAATATGGTAGCCCCCGCTTGTGAGACTTTATTTTTAAATCGTGATATTCCCGTACATCAAGTTAGTCAAAGAGTCAGAAAACGTCTCGACGGTAAAACCCTAGAAATTGATGTGTTAGTAACTAATGAAAATCATGTGCTGGTAGTGGAAGTTAAAAGTAGTTTAAGTGTAGATGATGTCAAAGAATTAATCAAGAATCTAACAGAATTTAGGCAATTTTTTCCCGAATATAACCACAAACAATTATATGGGGCAGTAGCAGGCATTGAAATCGAAGAGGGAGCGGATAAATATGCTTATCGTCAAGGTTTATTTGTCTTAGCACAAAGGGGGGAAAATGTAGCGATTCTTAACGATACTGATTTTCAACCAAAAACGTGGTATGATCCTTAAACTTGTCTTTGGGAAAGTCCAGTGCAATTCTGGTACTGTGCCGCAGCTGTAATCAAGTAAAAAGTAAAAAGAGTACATCTTCCCTTTTTCCTTGCGAGTCAGAATACCAATTACAAGCTTTTGATTGGTAGTATAGACAACTAATTTTCTAACTACTTCTCTGCGTCGCATGGAGAACAAACAACGGTGAATTGGTTAGTTAAAGCAAATGCTTGTCCCGGTTTATTTTATGGCACTGCTGCCCAAGATGGGTTTTTAATTCGTCTCCGCACCCCCGGTGGATGGCTCAATTCTCCACAGGGAAAAGCGATCGCCACTTGGCTCGAACAATGGCAGAGTACAGTACAAGTTACCAATCGGGCAAATCTGCAAATTCGCGGACTGCAAAAATCCCCCAGTTTAGAAGAATTTCAAACCCTGCAAAAATTAGGGTTAGCTGCCCATAACCCCAGTATCGATCATCTGCGGAATATCATGTCCAGTCCCACGGCTGGAATTGACTGCCAAGAATTGATCGATACTCGTCCATTAGTCCAAGAATTAGATAATTTTATCCAAAATTATCCATCAATTGCCCAACTAAGTCCTAAATTTAGTATCGGGATCGATGGCGGTGGTGCAGTGGGAATTGGCACTGGTTCAACTATGGCTTGGCAACACCGCTATAACGAGATTCATCTATCAGCAATTGCCCTCAATAATCCGAACAATTTAACTTCTATTGTTTGCTTTCGATTAGCACTCGCAGGAGATAAACAATTATATGACACGGACTTATTAATTGAGCCAGAAAACTGTTTATCTGTGGTCAAAGCTCTAGTAAAGGTTTATCTCGATTATGTTCAACAAACCCCTAATATCAACGGGAAAAAACCTCGGATGAAACACCTACTCAAAGATTGGGGATTGACAAAATATCTCGAACAAGTTAACTCCCGATTACATCGGACTTCTACCGGCATAATACAAGGGCAAGAATACCAGCAGGCTGCCCATTCTACTCAACCCTATTTTCATCTAGGAATTCATCCTCAAAAGCAACCCAGATTGTCTTATGTTGGCCTATCATTAAGATTAGGACAATTGACGGCTAATCAACTATGGGGATTAGCGGCACTATCAGAAACTTTTGGCAGTGGTCAGTTACGATTAACCCCTTGGCAGACTGTTATATTACCCGATATTCCCGATGAAAAAGTGTCAGAATTGTTGCCAAAACTGGCATCACTAGGATTATCCGCTTCTCCCGGATGGGATGCGGGGATAGTTGCCTGTAGCGGTAAACCAGGTTGTGCGGCAGCGGCCACTGCAACTCAAATTCATGGTTCTCTCCTGGCAGATTATTTGCAGAAACACTTAACCTGCAATTCTCCTGTTAATATTCACTTGACAGGTTGTGCTAAATCCTGCGCTCAACCAGGTCCTGCCGAAATTACCCTTTTAGGAACTACCATCGAGGAAAATGGCCAAATACTAGAAGCTTATCAAGTCTATGTGGGTGATAGTCAAAAGTTCTTAGAAACACCCATATTTGAGGGAGAATTTACCAAGATTCCCCCGCTCATAGTCCAAATTTTAAGCTCCCAAAAATCAAAAAATTTAGATGAATAGAATGGAATACATTAAGAATGGTGAGGAAATTTACCGCAAATCTTTTGCTATTATTCGGGCTGAAACTAACTGGGAAAATCTCCCCGATGATTTAGCCCCTGTGGCAGTTCGTCTAATTCATTCCTGCGGGATGACAGACATAACAGAAGATTTAGAAGCATCACCAGACGCGGTTAAAATCGGACGAAATGCTCTCGCTGGGGGTGCAGCAATTCTCTGTGATTCTCAAATGGTCGCTAATGGCATTACCAAAGCCCGTTTACCTAAAAATAATCCGATTATTTGTACCCTCAATTATCCAGAAGTGACCGAGTTAGCACGGCAAATTAATAATACCCGCTCCGCTGCCGCTTTAGAACTTTGGCAACCTCATTTAGCTGGAGCAGTGGTAGCCATTGGTAATGCACCAACCGCACTTTTTCACCTACTAGAATTGCTCGATCAAAATGTAGCTAAACCAGCTTTGATTTTAGGCTTTCCCGTGGGATTTGTAGGAGCGGCAGAGTCGAAAATAGAATTAGCAACTAATAGTCGTGGCGTGCCATTTATTACCCTGCACGGACGTAGAGGCGGCAGCGCAATCGCAGCAGCAGCAGTCAATGCTTTAGCAAAAGAGAACGAATTATGAATAAATTAGGCAAACTTTATGGATTAGGAATCGGTCCCGGTGATCCCGAATTGTTGACGCTAAAAGCACACCGGATTCTCACAACTGTTCCGGTAATTGCCTATCCTACCTTAGAAAGTGGCAAAGTTTTGGCACGGGCAATTGTGTCGGATTTTATCCGTCCCGAGCAGATAGAAATTCCCATGCCTTTACCTTTTAGTGTCGAGCGCAGTTCTCAACCTCATTATGATATTGCCGCCGAAAATATCGCCGAACAGTTAAACTTAGGCCGAGATGTGGCAGTTTTATGTGTGGGCGATCCGATGTTGTATGGCACATTTATGTATATCTTTAATCGCTTGTGCGATCGCTTTTCCATTGAAGTCGTGCCGGGTATTTCTTCAGTGATGGCAAGTGCAGCAATGCTGGGTGTACCTATCACTTATCGAAATGACGTATTTAGTATCATGCCCGCTACTTTAGAGGCGGAAATATTGCGGGATCGCCTAGCATTTATCGATGCAGCAGCGATTATTAAATTAGGCAGACATTTCGCTAAAGTTCGTGATATTCTCGAGGAATTAGGATTATTAGAACGCGCCCTCTACATCGAACGAGCAACCTTACCCAATCAGCAAATTATTCCGATTACCGAAATCGATCCAGAGGCTGTCACCTACTGGTCATTAATTCTGATTCCTAGTAAAACTAAACTCCAATAATTCTATAGACATAGTTAAATCTTCTATCCCCTACCTGACAAAACCTATCGGGTTTAGATGATAGGAAGAATTTCATGAAGATTTTGCTAAAATTGTCGATGCCTATATTGGGAATGATCGAGTTTATGTATTTATTGACGATTTAGATCGCTGTAAACATCCAAAATCAGCAGAGTTGATGCAAGCGATTAACTTGATGATTGCTGATGATCCGTCAGTGGTGTTGATTTTCTGACAGGGGGACAAGCGAGCTAGAAAATTTGCCAACAAAGGCTTCTGGCTTCTCTCGCTAGAAATAGATCGAGCGATTCTAGGCAAAAAGCTAACGAAAGAATTAGGGATAGGAGCGAGCTTACTAGGAATCATTATTAATAAGTGAGAGATGGTGCGGCGAACTTTTTCGAGCTAAAATCATGAAAAGTTTACGATATATGGATTTCAGCTTTCTTGTCCCCCTGTCAGGTTTCTAGGGTGATATCCTCGTATAAATCCCGAAGAGATGCCGTCAGATTAATACTCTGTAAACTAAAACTTTCTTGCTGATAGGTTTGCAGAATCCATAAACCCTGTTCACCGCGTCGAAAAGTTTCCACTCGTTGGTGTTTACTATTCACTAAGACATATTCCTCTAAACTTTC
>NZ_JAPZSS010000086.1:0-12131 GCF_027532015.1 Microcystis sp. LE19-131.1A
GTACCGTGGGACACACGGAATCGGGCTTCTGAAATGGGGCGAAAGTCTGTGGACTCTGTGTAAGACAGTACATGGTTTTTTAACTGTGGTATGCGACGGTGGTGGAAGCAGAAACTTAAATCGTGAGGTTTAGGAATCGCCACACTTTTAGGGCGGCGAGGATGTCAACAATGTTCCCTTCTTTGATGCCAAGGTGTTCTCTTAAAGCAGATTTAATTAACTCCTCTCGACGACTAGCTAAAAGCCTGTTCCACTGTCCAACTTTCATTCCAGAGAAATGTGTTTGATAAACACGCTTTTTAAAATCCTCAATTCCTGGATGTAAAATCCTGTCCATTTTGGCAAAATTAGTGTCTAATCTATATTTGAAGCGAGTGATCAGTTCCCGCAAGAGCATTTGATAATCTTGTGTCGGCTTATAAAGCCTGCCATCATTTCCCCAAGAATTAACTATTTCTTCAGCTTGAAATAGTTCTTCGTCCGTCCCTTGAAATTTGTATCCATTAGTATTTGTTTGTTGCAAATTTGCTCTCCTTTGGGTTGTATCTTCGGGTTCTAGAACAAGGTAATCAGGAGGATTATGATAATGATCATCTCTCGCTTTAGCCACTGAAAAGCCAGAGACAACGCATACATCTAGAATCTTGGGTTTGCCATAAATTACCGCTTCGGGCAGCCAAGCTATTAGAGAAACGTAGGTTTGATCAAACTGAAAATGATTTTGACTATCTTTGAAACGGGCTGTTATTTCAGTAGCTAATGGGAACCATGCTTTTATTTCTAATCCTGGGGTAGGCTGGATGCTACCCATGAAGACAGTATCAGGAAATCCTGGATATTGCCTTTTCCATTCACCAAACGGCGCAAATATTTCCTGCTTATTCAAAAACTCAACAGTGTTAAATTCAATCAGATTTCCCAATAGTGGTGATAGCTTTGAAATTACTTTGGCTAAATTAACTGCTGCAGCAACCGATATTGGTCTAGCAATGTCTAATAGGTCAAATCTATGTCCAGACAAATCATCTAGATATTGCGATGCCAGGCTAATAACATCTTCTGTATTCATAACCCTTCCCCACAAGATGTGGACTGACAAGCTTGCTCAACTTGCTTTAAAATTTCGCAAGGATCTACACCGATTACACGACTAACCAGAAGGAACTCAACCACATCTAATCTTCTTTCACCATTTTCGTATTTGGCAACGAAAGATTGCGGCTTTTTGATGGCTTTAGCGAGGGCTGCTTGAGTTAAATTCGCATCCTTACGAGCGGCGATCAGGCATCGACGAAAGACATGGTACTCTGGGCTAAAAATAGATTTCATCGTGCTTTAATGAGCACAGGAGTTAGCATTTCCAAGATAAACCTATTTTAGAATAATCCCAAAATGGGATTTTAAGTTCCCCACGGCCCTAGTAAACAGCATACAACCCCCAGTGTAGCGGACGGTATGGAGTCTTTGGTACAATGGCGAAGGTTACTCGCTGCTGCTGATCTGGAACGATAGAAAGTTTGGGCAGAAGTCAACACACGGACTCAAACTCTGCTATGCTGATTACGTTCAAGATTATCGAGGTTGGCAAGAAACTATTAGGCGCAGTCAACGGGAACTAGAAGAACTTTTGACCGATTCTCCTAGTTTAAAACCCTACTGGGAGCAAGTATTTTTAGATTGCTATGCCACGGCTTTAAAAAGCTTGCGAGATAACCCCGATTATCAATCCTTTAACTTTCCCGATGATTGTCCTTTTTCCCAAGAAATTAGTCAGATTTTACAGAAAAAAGTTTGGCGATAAAATTATCTTTAAAAGTTTGTCAGTGGGGTTAGGAGATAGGAGTTAGCAGTCAGTAGCCGGTCGTCAGGAGACAGGAGACAGGAGATTATTTTATTTATTCTCCCCACACCCCACACCCCACACCCCACACCCCACACCCCACACCCCAACCCCCAACTCCTCATCCCCTCCACTGATAACCAATGCTTCCTACCGTTGAGACTTTAATTATTGCCGTCGAAAAAGCCGACTCAGCTAATCAGTTACTAACCGCCGTGGAAAACCTAGCTGCCGCCAAAAGTGAGGCGGCAATACCTACCCTCACCGATGTCCTGAGATATAATAACCCCGGTGCCTCCGTCGCAGCCGTGGATGGTTTAATCGCCATCGGCAAAGCGGCGGTTCCCTATTTACTGGCCAATCTAGACGGTTATAATTATGGGGCAAGAGCTTGGGCAACCCGCGCCCTAGCGGGAATTGGCGATGTGCGAGGATTGGACTTATTACTTGAGGCGGCGGTGAGTGATTTTTCCTTTAGTGTGCGGCGAGGGGCGGCTAGAGGCTTAGGAAATATAATTTGGTCTGATTTGGAGGAAAGTCGGGTTTCTGAGGCTCAAAAAGCAGTTTTTGCGGCACTGGAGAAACTTTTGCAAGGGGATCCAGAGTGGGTGGTTAGATATGCGGCGATCGTCGGATTGGAGGGATTAGGAACTGCGGCGGCGGCATTTCGCAGGGCGATTCGGGAACTTTTAGCACAGATTGGGGAGACAGAAGCGGAAATAGTGGTAAGATTGCGTGCCGATCAAGCTCTGGAACACTTACAATAAGCCTAAGTCACAAAGTAGAAAAACTCATTTCTCTACAGGGAGAAACAATTACACTAACATTCTATGAAATATTGGCAGGAAATTTTAGCGATCGCTCAACGAATTTTAGTAGAATTAATCCGGCGCGGGCGTAGCTTAATCCTCTGGGGCATTTTCCCGATCCTTGTCCTGCTCTTAAATGGCTATATTATGGCAGAAAAAGGCAAAATTGAGCTTGCTGAGGCAATGGCTCTGGCTACTCCTCCCACCCTCGTCGGGGCGGCACTTTTCTTTAGTTGTTTGGGGGGAACCGTGGCGACGGTAGTAGCAGAAAGGGAACAACAAACGATTAAACGGTTATTTTTATCGCCTTTAAGCGGTGTTTCCTATTTTATCGGCATTTTTCTCGCCCATTGTGTGATTGCTGCCTGTCAGACAGTTTTAGTTTATTCTATTGCTAAACAGTATGGAGCCACTTTTAAAGGCTCAATTCCTCTAGAATTATTAATTATTTTCCTTAGTATCACCGCCTATGTGGGTTTAGGATTTATCCTCGGTACTCAACTGGCGAAAAGAACAGAAGATGTTAATGCTTTGGTGGGAACTTTTGGGGTTCCTTTATTAATTTTAGGCGGCGTTTTTCTTCCGACTGCTTTATTCCCCGACAATATTCTATCTCTGGCTAAATATAACCCGATCTACCACATGAATGAAGCTTTAATTGCTGTTTGGGCAAAGGGCGAAAATCTCCAAGATATTAGCTCTCATTTTCGCTTTCTCTGTCTTTTTGCTCTAGCTATGGTAGCAGGTGGTTGGCTTACCTATCGACAAATGTTAAACCTTGAACGCCGATTGTAAATCAGTTATCAGTTATCAGTTATCAGTTATCAGTTATCAGTTAGAAAAGGCAAGAGTATTTATTGATTTGTCTTCCCATATCTTACACTCCCTAATCCTGCTTCCTGACTTCTGACTATCCTTATTACTTTATTAAAAATGCTGACTATTAGTAATGTCAAAAAAAATTACGGAAGACGCTTAGTATTAGATCAATTAAACTTTCATATTGAAGCGGGGGAAATTTACGGTTTACTTGGTCCAAATGGTGCGGGAAAAACCACCACTATTAACTTAATTTGTAATTTATTAAAACCCTCATCGGGAGAAATTACCTTTAATTATTTGCCAATTTCGAGAGTTACTAAAGAATTAATTGGGGTTGCCCCACAAGAAAATTTATTGTACAAATCCCTTACTTGTGAGGAAAATCTCAACTTTTTTGCTCAGATTTATGGACTCGATCGCCCCCAGCGTCGTCATCGGATTAAAAGCAGTTTATCCGCAGTAAATTTGCTTGATCGCGCCCGTAGTCCGGTGGAAACTTTAAGCGGTGGAATGCAGCGCCGGATGAATATTGCCGTGGCTATTGTTCATCAGCCAAAATTATTAATTCTCGATGAACCAACTACTGGTTTAGACATCGAATCTCGCTATGAAATTTGGGATTTAATCGGAGAATTACGGCGACAGGGAATGACAATTTTATTAACTACCCACCTCCTCGATGAAGCACAGCGTCTCTGTCAACGTATCGGCATTTTAAAACAAGGTCGTATTATTGCCGAAGGTAATTTAAATCAGCTGCGTCAGCATATTCCTGCTAAGGAAATTATTATCATGGATACCCAGGATCAAGAAGCGGCAATTAATCGAGGGAAACAATTAGGATTTACTCCCAAATTTTACGGTAAAGATTTAGCTTTTTGGTTAGATGAACATCTAGAATTAAGCGAGATTATTCAGGCATTCGATGGCATTAATATTGATTCTCTCGCCCGTCAGACGGTACAGTTAGAACATATTTATATGGAAATTATGAATCAATTTTAACACCGTTTTTGAGAATTCAGGTTGATGATCAGCATTTTTTCGGAATTTAGCTCAATTAAGCTAAATCACCGTTTTTTTACCGTCATGATCATCTATAATTTTTGGATAGGTTCTATTAATTGGAGACAAAATCAATGATGAAATTAACCTCTATCACTGGTTTATTAGGTCTATCGGCGGTATTATTAAGCTCACAGCTACCGGCAGCGGCGCAAAATTGTCGGCCACTTTCTTTATTAGGGGGTGAAGGTAGTGAAGTTACCAAAAGCGTCTCACAACCCACTGTTCCAGGGCCTTTCGGTGTCACGATAACTCGTAATAATTGGAATACCGATTGGGCAGTTCCGGGGGGGAGACGTTTTCAGAGGTTTATCGTTACGGTTTCTGTCCCCCGGGCTGCCTCCTTCGATATCCGGCTGTTTCTCAAGTATAGCGATCAAACTAACGAGGAATTTTTTAATACTAATGGAGTACGAATCGAACCCGATAAACCCTTAACAATTACTGCCACAGTCCGGGCAAATGATCAACCTTTTCTAGTCAATCTTTTTGTCAATGGTATTCAGCACATCGGTAATACCTACACCGCTTCTGTTGTCGGTTGTGAACGATAAAATATATAGGGTGTGCTGAAAAAGTTTTTTGGTGGGGGCAGGGTGTGGGGTTTTAAGCTAAGAGGCATTTTAATCGCCTATCCGATTAGCTGAATCTCTCCCAATCCCTTTACTGTTGCCTCTTGTTTCATCTCAACAGGCAATTTATACTAAATCCAGTTATTAAAGACTGATTATCTATTCCTCCTTTTGCCTCTTGCCTCTTGCCTCTTGCCTATCCTCCTAAGTAGCCTATACTCAACGGATTTAGTATTAAATGCGCGGGCAGCCCCGGACTTTACTCTCTACCCCGATTGACCTTCAGTGGGACAATTAGAGCAATGCACAATTAAGGATTTTTGTCAAGAAAATAATATTAAAATTATTATTGATGTCTGCCATCCTCACGCCCAAATTATCTGGCAATTAGCGATTAATTACGCTACCCTAACTAATATCCCTCCATTTGCCTCGATTTAGAACTGGCTTTTATCTGTCCCCACCTCAATCATCGATTTTTTTCCAGAATCTTATGTCTGAAACTATCACTCCCGCCATTAGCGATCGCATCTGTAAACACATGAATAAAGATCACGGTGATGCCGTGCTTTTCTACGCTCAAGTTTACGGCAATATTACCGATGCAGAAACCGCTCAAATGCTATTCATCGATCCCGAAGGCATGGATTTAGCCGTAGAAAAATTAGGGGAGAGTCAAACAATTAGAATACCGTTTGAGCGCACCCTAGAATCAGCCAAGGATGCCCATAATATCCTCGTTGAGATGCTAAAAGTTAATCAAACCACCCCTTGACAAAGCTCGATTTTGCGCCATAAATCTAACAACCTTGTTGGATAAAACTTTTAGACTTTTTCGCCATTAAAAAGTGTCAGCCATGGGGGTAATCCGGGGGAAATTGAGCTACTTTTTCCCTGAAAATAGGTAAAACCCCACACCCTACCCCCCGGAAAAACTTTTTCAGCAGACCCTACTTATAGCTTGAATTGCTTTTCTATCAAAGACACGATCCAACTTCTGGGTAAAAAACGGGGCAGATTGACGATAATTTTATTAGCCAATTTACCGGCTACCACGTTGGGGCGTTTGTTTGCCAAGGCAGTTAAAGCCTCTTGTACCAACACTTCCGCCGAATCTAACCAGCCGTTTTTGCCCATAAAGGCACTGGGAAATCGGGCTACCTCAAAAAAATTAGATTCCGTCGGACCGGGGCAAAGAGCAAGGATTTTAACGCCTTTGTCTTTATTTTCTGCCCAGAGAGACTCGCTAAAGCTGAGGACAAAGGCTTTTGTCGCCGCATAGACGGAAAGATAGGGGAGCGGTTGAAACCCGGCAATGGAAGCAACATTGATAATTGCCCCCCCAGCACCAGCAAGCATGGGACGGAGAAAATAGTGGCTTAATTCCACCAATACCAGATTATTTAACTGGATCATTTCTAACTGTCGGGCTAAATCCTGCTCGCTAAAAGCACCATAACCACCAAAACCGGCATTATTTACCAGTAAATCAACGTTGATTCCTTTTTGGTTCACCGTATCATATACTAGCTTTCCCGCCCCAGCAACGGTCAGATCTTGGACGATAACCGTCACTTTTACCCCGTATTGTTCCCCCAATTCCGCTGCTAATTGTTCTAGTTTATCCCTAGATCTAGCGACTAAAATTAGCTCCATTTGCCGTTGGGCAAGTTGACGGGCAAAGACGACACCGATACCAGTGGAAGCACCAGTAATGAGGGCTGTTTTCATAGAAGATCAACTAAAAATAGCTTTTTTGCTGGAATTGTAGCACAATTACCCTTTCATTTACAGTTCTTAACTTGGCGGGGAAGACATTTTTTCAACTCAGAATATATGTTAGGCTAGAAACAGAACAAAGGTCGAGGAAGGTGTAGAAATGACAGTTATAAGCTTCACTGATCAAGATATTGCCAAATATACCGCCGCTGATATTGCTTCTTTAGCCGAACGACTAGAAAAAGATGAGTATAGCAACCCCTTCGAGGCTTTGCGGGATTGGCATCTGTTGCGAGCGATCGCTTTTCAAAGGCAGGAATTAGCCGAACCTTATCTTTATCTGTTGGATCTAGAAGCCTACGATGAGGCTTAAGGTTGCTTAGTTAAACAAAACTTAACAAAAATTACTGGGGGTGTGAGACTAGCACACCCATTATTTTTGATTATGGTATTCTCTGGCTGAAAAAAGCCCCTAGCTTTTTGCCCCTTATTTCCCTACTATCAATAACAAAGTATTTTTAGGCGATCGACTAAATTATGGGCAAACAATACAACGTTTATGGGATCGGTAACGCGCTCGTCGATATGGAATTTCCAGTCTCTCCTGAATTACTGCAAGAATTGGGCATCGACAAAGGAGTGATGACGCTGGTGGACGAAAATCGTCAAACCCAGTTGATGGAAAAATTGGCTCTTGATTGTAAACGCAGCGGCGGCGGATCGGCGGCGAATACCCTAGTAGCGATCGCTCAGTTGGGGGGTAGAGGTTTCTATTCCTGTAAAGTGGGCAATGACGAATTAGGTAAGTTTTATCTGCAAGATCTGCGGGCCTGTGGTTTGCATACCAATGAACACGGCGGCGAAAAAGAGGTGGGAATCACGGGAAAATGTCTAGTTTTTGTGACTCCCGATGCCGATCGCACCATGAATACTTTTCTCGGCATCACCGGGGAAATTTCCGAACGAGAATTAGTCCCTTCAGCGATCGCTAATGCCGATTATCTCTATCTCGAAGGTTATCTCGTCACCTCTCCCACTGCCAAAGCTGCCGCTATTAAAGGGCGAGAAATTGCTCAGGCTGCTGGAGTGAAAACCGCTTTATCCCTGTCGGATCCCAATATGGCGATCTTCTTCCGGGAGGGATTACTGGAAATGATCGGAACGGGGTTAGATTTCGTTTTCGCTAATGAGTCGGAAGCTTTGACTATTTCCGGCAGCGAGGAAATCGATTCAGCGATCGCCTATTTTAAAACCATTGCCAAAGGATTCGCTATCACCCGGGGTGCTAGTGGTTCTTTGATCTATGATGGCGAAAATCTCCTGGAAATTGACCCCCATCCCGTACAGGCGATCGATACCGTCGGCGCGGGGGATATGTACGCAGGTGCGTTTCTCTACGGTATTACCCACGGTATGGGTTACAAAGGAGCGGGAAATCTCGCTTCTCTAGCGGCTGCCCGGGTGGTTTCTACTTTTGGAGCGCGTTTACAAACCGAGGAAATTCAATCCCTGCGCGATTCGATCGTTTTGGGATAGGTTTTGTCAGTGATCAGCTTTCAGTCAGTAGTCAGGTTTTTTCTCCCTGCTCCCTGCTCATAGTCTTAACGAGTAATTTAGATAGGGTTTGCTGAATAAATTTGAAATGTAGGCAAAGTAAGGGTTTTGGGGCTTTTCTCGCGAAACAGGTGCAAGATTTTGAGAGAATCGTCGTTCAAAACCTTGCGTCTTCATCGGCCCGCGTCCTTTAGGGGCGAAGCATTCGGGCAATAACCCATCGGTGAAAACGTAGATTTTCTATCCGAATGCTTCGCCCGTACTTATTCAGCAAACCCTAGATAGTCATACTAAATCCTGTTTAAAAGTTATAGGAGAGTGGGGAGAAGGGAGCGGGTTTTTCAAGTTGGATTGGGAGTTAATCATGCTATTAAAAACCGATTCAGTATAACGGTAAAGTTAGACCGTCTTCACCGATAACTTTGGCTGAGTCATAACGCTTCAATTGTAACGCGCCCACCTTCCACTGCCTCAATCTGAAGTTTAAAGCCATACAAAAGACCCATCCCCACTAACGGCTCTGCATCAGAAGCTGCCACATCAATAATCTGCTCTTGACCATCCCAGATCACAGAAGCTTTGTATATTTCAAAAACGACTTCGCTCCCGTCGCCTAATGTGCCAATATCTCGATAGTACCAAGGCAAGCCCATATCTGTGATGACAGAAAGCGGTAAAGACAAAAAGCTGGTGAATCCAGTATCAATGATAGCATCGAGTGCTATTTTCCGTGAGCCAATGCGACCGACTGCCACCTTGAGGATTGCTTCACAATTATTATTGACCACACCGAACATCATACTGGCTTTCTCTGGCTGCGACTGCCAAAACGGAAGACGGCTCTATGTCCAATCCGAATCACCCAAGGTTGAGCATCAGGGACACGCTCATAGAGATGATCGGTAGCAGTAATCGTATCGTCGGCAAGCTCAAACGCTCCAGTTTCGATGTCGATCGCCACAATTCTCCCCTGATTTCCCTCCTCCACTTGAGAACGTACCTGAGATTCATAAATCTCATTACCACGTCGAGCGAATTCTTCTTTGCTGTAGCGGGGTTGTCTAACTGTCATTTGCTTGACCCTGGGGCAACTTTTGCCCTCTATTTTAACCTAAACATCGGAAATCTTCGCTAACATTCCCCAACTAGACCCACAAGAGCGGCATCGCACTTAAACCCACAGTTTCAATCCATGGGCATGGTGCGTTCCCCAAAATCGATCAGTGGAGCAGTAGGACTTACATTAGGGAACGCACCCTACAAGAGCGGCGATCGCGCTGCTGCTTTTAGAATCGCAATACCTCATAGCGTTCCTCCCAAAAACAGCCAAAACAGCCATACAACAGAATGAATGATCACGATCGCCCAAAAAGTGACTTGATAAGACTCTTTCTGACATTTATGGCCCAATATTCGCTGGGCAATAAACCCACCCAACCATCCACCCGCAAGTTCACACAGATGTAGCGTTTGTTCAGAAGTTCGCCAATCCTTTCGTTTAGCACGAGATTTATCATCTGCGTATAGAGCGTAAGTCACTAAACTCATTACGGGATAAAGAATCAGTGGAATGGGATTGCGTGTCGTCCATGTAAAATGAATAGCTCCAACCAAAGGCAGAAGCGACAACAGAACTACCTCAACTATCGGAAAGCTTGAAATGATGGCATCAGAGGGTTTAGTTCGACTACTTGAAGGTGCTGACTTGTTTCTTGCTCCCAGAATAAATGCGTTGTAAGCTCGAACTTTGCCATCTGAGTCAACTATGCACTGGTAATAAATCGTGTCGTTTTCTTGTGGACGACGGGTTGCATCTTTAACTTCAGAAATATGCAAAAAAACTTCTTGACTCCCATCAACGGGTTGAATAAAACCAAATCCACGCTCATCTTTCCATTTTGTAAGCTTTCCACTGCGGAGACCGGATTGCATAAAAAATCTCAATAACGAAAACTTTGTGATTCTAAAAATCACCTTCAAGGACAGCCACAACCAAAAAACGAAGCAGCCTAACTACATATTATAGGTCAACTTTCTGTATAACACTCTCCAGAGTAACGATATGTAGAAACTTTCGGTATATCACGCCCAAAAGCGTGTTAGCCAGATTAGCATATTGCCAAAAACCTTGTTTAACTAAATTCCTGACAATTAGGCTCATTCTAGCGATGATTCCTCTGTCTGACCGCACCCCTTGACAAAAATTTACAATTATTCGACCTTTAGCGATCGCTATCGGGGGATAGTTGTTTTTTGTTACAGCAGTGGGGAGAAGGGAGCGGGTTTTTAAAGTGGGATTGGGAGTTAATCATGCTATTAAAAACCGATTCAGTATAACGGCTAAGTTGAGCGGCGGCTAATATCCTTTGCACCACTATCAATATCTCTCGCTCGTCCGCTCCAACGTGTTGTTAGACCGTGTTTTCGAGATAAGGTTACAACTTCTCTGCCACTTTCAGCTTGTTGCTTTTGCAAATCAGCAAAGATGGCTTTCAAGTCATGATTGAATGACCGAGAGTACTCTTCACGAATTCTGTGGATCTCTTCCACAATCTCATCCTGAAACATAATCAACCTCCGAGAAGTTCATAGGGTGTACAAAGAATTGGCAACTCGTAGCCAAAATCAAGGCTGATCTCTGCCAACTTTCCCTGAATTTGAGCATTGGCGATGTGCTTGCAATTCCAGGTGAGCAGGTAATCCATGCCGTGAACGGTTGCGGTGGCGATATGAACAGCATCAATATCAGCTTTTGCGGGAAGGTTGCTGCGTTCCAAAAATTGCTCTGCTAAATCTAGCACAGCTTGGTTCAAGTCGAGTAAAGATAGATTAGCAAGGATTTATAGTCGTTGAGATGCGATCACAACATCACCTTGTGAGGTTTCTTTCACGACCGCTTGGGATGAGTAAAGTTGAAAATCGCCGCGACGTGTATTCCACCACTCCTTCGTCACCTCAATATTTGCGGCCACAACAATATCTCTGCTGGGTCGAGCAGTAAGATAGCCTAAGATACTGGTTTCAATATAGACGGTTTCGCTCACGGCAATCTAGAAAATCTATCCAATGCCTATCCTACCGCATTTAATCTTGGTTCTGAGGGTGTTGGGTAACAGTCGTCAACCCAACCTTGTACGTGAAATATTCTTGTCAGCATAAAGTTGCCGCAGAAAGCGGTAGTCCCTGATCAAGCAACAGCTTCATAGCGATTAGGAAGTTCAATGATGCGATCATCCAAGTAAGAAGATGCAAAAATTAGGGCTTGTCGAATATCTTCATCCTCCAGTTCCGGAAACTCTTGATGTAATTCTGCTCGATCGGGATAAGTTGCCAGTAGCTCAATCACTCGACGAACCGTAAGGCGAAGGTTACGGATGCAGGGTTGCCCATTCATACGGTTTGGATTGCTCGTAATACGATCTAGTTTCATTAAAGTAATTCTATTTCTTCATGATCATTTTAACCTTTAGCGGGAGTAAGGGACTTGCGCTTTGATAATGTACCATTTAGGGCTGGTCTTATTCTTCTAGAGAGCGATTTTCAAAGCTGGGATATTATTCCCACGCAAGTCCCTAACTACTGGTTTAAGGTAAATCCGTCGCCCCCATCAAAAAGCGATCGCATTCCCTGGCGGCCCCGCGACCTTCATTAATCGCCCAAACCACCAAACTTTGACCACGACGACAATCCCCCGCTGCAAAGACTTTCGGTAAGCTAGTGGCAAATTGACCGTGTTCGGCCTTGATATTG
>NZ_JAPZSS010000251.1:0-1598 GCF_027532015.1 Microcystis sp. LE19-131.1A
AATACAGTGAGTTCTTTTCTTCTTCCGTGAATTCTAGGTTAATCATGTTTTTAATGAGTGCTTTGCTTCTAATTATGACTCTTAAACTATACTATTGTCCTTGAGTAAAAAATGCAAGTTGCAGCCGTGCAAAGTATATCAAATGATCTATCAGAACTATCACGGATGTGGAGAGTACCAGAAATATTTACGCCGGGGGCTTTGTCAAAGAAAGAGTCGAGGCGGAGCAAAAAGTAAGCGTGGAGGGATGACCGGGCGTGTAGATATCAGCGAGCGACCAGTAATTGCTGACCAGAAAACTGAAATCGGTCATTGGGAAAGTGACACAATGATTGGAGGCAATCATCTAGGAGTTCTCGTTACTCATGTAGATAAAGCCTCGAAATTTTTAGTAGCAGGATTAGCCAAAAACAAAACCGCATCGGAAATCAATAGAGTCACAGAAAAACTTTTTCAAGAGATTCACCCTGACAAAAGAAAAACCTTTACTTGTGACAAGGTTAAAGAATTTTGTGGACATCAAGAGTTGAGTCAGAAACTAGGAGCAGATTTTTATTTTGCTACTCCTTATCATTCGTGGGAGAGGGGATTAAATGAGCATACCAATGGACTGTTAAGACAATTTTTCCCCAAGGGAACGAATTTTAAAATCGTTAAGCCAGAGGAGGTGGAAAGAGCCGTAAACTTGATTAACAATCGTCCTCGAAAATGTCTTGACTATCGTACCCCGAATGAGGTATTCTATAAAGGTAGATCAGACAGTGATGCAATTCAGACTTGAATTGGCCAATCAAATCTGATAACTGATAACTGATAACTGATAACTGTCTTACTCGGCCTTTACCAAACCCTGAGAGCGAATACAGGCCTGTTCCCAGCGACAATCGGGATTAACTTCCACTGGTTTGAGTCGCGCCCAGATTTCGCCTTGATCATCGGCATAAAAACTATCGATAATAGCAGGAATACGAGTACCAAAAGGTTCAGTAATCAGGACAGAATCGGTCAGATTAAATACTTCGCCATTAGCTCCCGTCGCTTTTTCGATGACGGGAATTTCTGCTTTGGGAATCGGTTTTCGGAATGGAGGAGCCGAATCGAAACGGGGACGGAGAGGAGATTTTATCTCACTACTGACTGATTTTACCGTTTCCTCGGCTGGTTTTTCCTCAATTATTTCTGGAGGGGTTTCTGGAGGTTTGGGGGGTACTGCAGCCCTAGAACCCTTTTTAATAATTTGTAGAGGTTGTAGGGGAGGAGTGGTTTTAATTGGCTCTTCGGGAGGTTCAGGGGTGCTAGGGGTTTTCTTCGGGGGACGTGGCATGATACGACAAGGAAAATAAAAACTATAGGATTATTGAAGCATATCGAGCCGCTAACCCGCTCGACCAGTGCTTGTGTCAATTTTGCTGTGGCTAATTCTTCCCTGGATCCGGGCCAGATACCCCGCACTATAGCTTCTAAGAAACTAGAATTTTAGGCAGAGTCAGACTGAGTTTCTAAGATAAGCTTAGCACCTAATTTCTGGGCTTTGCGTTGCAAATTGTGAAGAAGTCGCTGACGATACCGTTCATCCTCTTGTTCTGGTGGAATTGCAG
>NZ_JAPZSS010000119.1:0-1005 GCF_027532015.1 Microcystis sp. LE19-131.1A
GGCAGTGGTAATCGTTGCTCCGTTGGTGGGATTGGAGAGAGTTACCGTAAAGTTTTCGTTAGGTTCGACGGTGGTATCCCCTTGAACATTAACGGTAATCACTTTCGAGGTTTCTCCCGCCGCAAAACTGACGGTTCCTGAGGGTAAGACTCCCCCCACAAAATCAGTGGCATTAGCTGCACTGGTTCCTGAGCCTGTTACTGCCCAGTTGACGTTATTGGCCCCTGTGGTATTAACTGCACGAGTAACGGTAAAGGTAAAGGCTTTGCTGCCACTATTCCCTTCTGTTTGGTTGGCATTGGTCGCCGCGATCGCCAAGGTGGGAGCCGTTGAAGCAGTTCCAATATTCAGTGACCAACCACCGGCAATAGTTCCCGCGTCTCCTCCCACGTCATCCACAACATAGAGGCTCCAGGTTCCATTGGGGTTGATGCCGTTGAATACGGAGAAGTCCGTACCGTAGGGGCCACCGGGAGCGGGCGTGTTAAAGAAATCACCGGTTTCAAAGTCTGTGGCCTTATAACTGCCACTGGTAATTATCCCTTCATCGGGCAATAAGGAGGTTGCCGTCGGATCAAAGGTGAGAGTGACATTATTGATACCACTTGAGCCACCCACATCGGACATTAATAAGGCTTTGGTTCCCGTCGGACCGACCAGTAATACATCAATATCATCGGGCCAAGTATGGCTCAGGTTTGTCAGCGTTACTTTCAGGCTATTAATATTACCGCTTAAGCCTGAAACATTGATCGTCGAAGGATAGGGAGTGCTTGGCCCTCCCTGAGGAATAGAGATAGGAGTAGAATTGGTGAATGTATTGCCTGTGTTGCCATCATCATTTTGGATAGTCCCAACAGCAGTGGCAGTGGTAATCGTTGCTCCGTTGGTGGGATTGGAGAGAGTTACCGTAAAGTTTTCGTTAGGTTCGACGGTGGTATCCCCTTGAACATTAACGGTAATCACTTTCGAGGTTTCTCCCGCCGCAAAACTGACGGTTCCTGA
>NZ_JAPZSS010000319.1:0-39371 GCF_027532015.1 Microcystis sp. LE19-131.1A
GGTCGAGGGAATCAACAATAAACTTAAACTAATAAAACGGAGAGGCTATGGCTTTAGAAACTTTCGGAATTTTTGGGTTAGAAGTATGTTATCTTGGCATCTTGTATGTTGATTTAGCATAAAGGGTAACGAAGAGCCAAAGACCGCAGGAGACGCACCTTGTCAGGCGAGGACATATTACACTATCATAAGATAGTAGTAACCTTAGCCGAAACCATGAAAACAATTAGTTTTAAAACCCATGTAGGAGAAGATGGAACATTACAAATATCTTTACCGCATGAACTTAAAAACACAGATTTAGAAGTTACCTTAGTTTATCAGCCAATATCTCTAAAAGAAAAAGAAGAAAAAACTACGTTTAGCCAATGGCAAGAAGGCTTATTTGAAGAAGTAATTGGCGGTTGGGAAGGTGAATTATTAGTAAGAGAAAAACAGCCAGATTATGAGGAAAGAGCGATCGAGAATGATTAAGGACAAAAATCATCAAACCTATAGAGACCCTAGTATTGTCGGTTATTATGCCCAATTAACCGCACTACAGCCAGCAGAAAAGACAATTTTAACCCTGCTGCAAGAGCGTTTATCAACGATGAAAATGCTTGATTTAGGGGTAGGTGCGGGACGGACTACGAAGTATTTTGCCCCTCTTGTGGGAGAATATATCGGTGTTGATTATTCTGCGGAAATGATCGCCGCTTGTCGTCAAAAATTCCCCCATTTAGTCTGGCAAGTGGCCGATGCTAGAAATCTAGAACAATTTGCGGATAATTATTTTGATTTTATTCTCTTTAGTTTTAATGGCATTGATTATATTTCCCCTGCTGACCGTTTTCTAGTTTTAGAGGAAATTAGCCGCATCGGTAAAGCGGGCGGTTATTTTTGTTTTTCTAGTCATAATCTTCAGGGAATTATCCCAGAATTCGATTGGAAAAAAAAGATTAGTTTCAATCCTTTTAGTAGCTATGTCAATTTAGTCATCTGGGTGATTTTGCGGGTCTGTAATCCCTCTCTTAGCTACGAACAGTTATTGACTGCTGACTATGCAATTATTCGGGATGAACCCCATAATTTTCGTCTCCAAAATTATTACGCCACACCCAAAGAACAATTAAGACAGTTAAGGTCTTACTTTCAAGAGATTAAAATTTATTCTTGGAAAACCGGTCAGGAAATTAAGAGCGAACAAGAGTTAAATACTAATCTTGATCATTGGCTTTATTATCTCTGTGTTCTTCCCTAATATTATCCCGCTTTTTTGGGGGATATTGAAGTAATGCTTGGGCAAGATAATGACCGGTGTAGGATCTTTCACATTTAGCCACGGTTTCCGGTGTTCCCACTGCGATTAATTCTCCTCCCTTATCCCCTCCTTCCGGTCCCAAATCAATAATCCAATCGCTACAGCGAATCACGTCGAGATTATGTTCGATGACGATAATCGAATTACCTTTATCGACCAATCTTTGTAACACATCTAAGAGATGATGCACATCATAAAAAGATAAACCCGTAGTCGGTTCATCAATCAAATATAGGGTTTTTCCGGTGGCCCGTCGGGATAATTCGGCCGCTAATTTTACCCTTTGTGCTTCCCCACCGGATAAAGTGGGAGCGCTTTGGCCAAGTTTACAGTATCCTAAACCCACATCCACGAGAGTTTGTAATCTGGTGGTGGCCCGGGGGACATTTTCAAAGACTTTTAATGCTTCCTCGATCGTCATATCTAAGACATCGGCGATCGAATAACCTTTATACTTAACCTGTAGGGTTTCCCGATTATAACGCGCCCCTTTACACACATCACACTGCACATAGACATCGGGGAGAAAATTCATCTCGATGACGTTTACCCCTTGGCCTAAACAAGCTTCACAGCGTCCTCCCTTAACATTAAAAGAAAACTGCCCCGCTTTGTAACCCCTAGCTTTTGCTTCGATGGTTTCGGTGAAAATCTCGCGAATAATGTCAAAAACCCCCGTATAGGTGGCAGGATTAGACCGAGGGGTGCGTCCTATCGGTGATTGGTCAATGACAATTACTTTATCAACCGCGTCCAATCCTTCCACTTTCTCTAATTCTTTGGGGAAGGGAGTTAAACGGGTTAAATGATGTTGTAAAGCTGGATATAATAACTCATTAATTAGGGTGGATTTGCCTGAACCAGATACTCCTGTAATCGAGACTAATTTTCCTAAAGGAATCGTTACATCAATATTTCTTAGGTTATTCTGATGGCAATTTTTTAAAACTAAAGCGTTACCATTTCCCGCTCTTCTTTGGGGGGGAGTTTCAATAACTTTGCGTCCCGATAGGTAGGCTCCTGTTATCGATTTTTTCGACTTTAAAAGGGTTTTAAAACTGCCTTGACAGATGATTTCTCCGCCATGAATGCCCGCTTTTGGACCGATATCGACCACATAATCGGCTGCCCGAATCGTTTCTTCATCGTGTTCGACGACGATTAAAGTATTACCTAAATCTCGCAATCTTTGCAGGGTTTCTAACAGTTTACTATTATCTCTTTGGTGTAATCCGATGCTAGGTTCATCGAGAACGTATAATACTCCTGTTAATCCCGAACCAATTTGAGTAGCTAATCGAATTCGTTGGGATTCTCCCCCAGATAAGGTCATCGCTGGTCGATCGAGGGTAAGATAATCTAATCCCACATCGATTAAAAATTGTAGTCTCGCTTTGATTTCTTTGAGAGCTAATTCTCCAATTAATGCTTGTCTTGGGGTTAAATGACAATCATTAATTCTCTGCAAACAATCCCGAATCGGAACTCCGGTAAAATCCGTGACCGTATATTCTCCCAAACGTACCGATAAAGCTTCCGGTTTTAATCTTTTTCCGTGACAAACTTCACAGGTTTGGTTAACAATATATTTTTCTAGTCTTTGTTTAATAACTTCCGAGGTGGTTTCTTGATAATTTCTATCTAAGATATTGATAACTCCGGCAAATTCTCGATAGTAACCGCGACCAGTATCGTAACGGTAATCATCTTCAAAATAGATCGGTTCTTTACTCCCATAGAGAATGATATCCTGCTGGGTTTTTGTTAGTTTCTGCCAAGGAGTTTGAATTTCAAAACCTAAAGCTTGCCCTAAACCGTAGAGGAGAGAAAGATAGTAGGAATTATCCTTATCTGACCAGGGGGCAATAGCAGAATAAACCGGCTGTTTTGGGTCTGGAATGACTAAATCTGCCGAAAATTTCCGTAAACTGCCCAATCCGTGACAGTTGGGACAAGCACCATAGGGAGAATTAAAAGAGAATAAACGGGGGGATAATTCCTCCATAACTGCCCCGTGTTCGGGACAGGCAAATTTTTCAGAAAAGACAATTTCTTTGGTAACTTCGGGATTATCTTCGTTATTCTCATCGAGAATTTCCACAATCGCTACACCGTCGGAGTGCTTTAAACAAGTGGTTAAAGAATCCACTAATCTTTCCTGTAAACCCTCTTTTTTGATCAGGCGATCTATAACAATTTCGATATCATGAAGATGTTTTTTATCTAACTCGATGCCCTCGGATAATTCTACTACCTTGCCGTCAATCCGCACCCGGGCAAAGCCTTGGGAGGCCAAACTAGAGATTAATTGCTTATGGGTGCCTTTTTTGCCGCGAATTACTGGAGCTAAGATTTGAAATCGGGTTTTATCGGCTAATTCCATCACTCGATCGCACATTTGATCGATGGTTTGGGGGGCAATATTGCGATCGCAATGGGGACAATGGGGTTCACCGGCACGACCGAACAATAAACGCAAGTAATCGTAAATTTCCGTTACAGTTCCCACACTAGAACGGGGATTGTGGGAAGTGGATTTTTGGTCAATGGAAATAGCCGGACTTAAACCCTCGATCGCATCCACATCGGGTTTATCCAATTGTCCCAAAAATTGACGCGCGTAGGCGCTGAGGGATTCCACATAGCGGCGCTGTCCCTCGGCAAAAATAGTGTCGAAAGCGAGGGAAGATTTGCCCGATCCCGAAACTCCCGTAAAAACAATCAACTGATTGCGGGGTAATTCGAGATCAACATTTTTGAGATTGTGTTGTCGGGCGCCACGAATACGGATTGAGTCAGTTTGAGCCATCGGACGGTGCCAAGTAGTCCTAAACAATCATAGCCTTGACGAATGGGTTTCAGCTACTAAAAAACCAGTCTTCTATCATATCAGAAGATTATCGGGGTTAAACCGCTCTTTCGAGAAACTCGCGCAGATATCGATCGGCCCCAGGACCACAGCTAGGACTCGCTTCTTCTTCTAAATGGGCTAAAACTGGGCAATTAATCCGATAATCTGGTTCTTTTGACCGTTCTAGCTGCAATTCGTACACTTGTTTTTCCAGTTGTTCAATACGGTCCACCAAAGCGCGAATAGCCACCGCTTCCGAGTCGAGTAAATCACCGTGTTCGAGGGGTTCCACCCGCGTCCCAGCGCGATAGATTAAACGACCGGGTACACCAACAACGGTACAATCGGCGGGAATATCCCGCAGAACCACAGAACCAGCGCCGACGCGAACGTTATTACCCAGATAAATATTACCTAAAACCTTAGCCCCAGCGCCGACGACCACATTTTCCCCTAGAGTCGGGTGACGTTTACCGCTTTCTTTCCCCGTCCCTCCTAAAGTAACTCCTTGATAGATGAGGGCATAATCACCGACAATGGCGGTTTCTCCGATGACCACTCCCATGCCATGGTCGATAAAAACACCCTGACCAATTTGGGCGCCGGGGTGAATTTCAATACCAGTCAGAAAACGGGCAAGATGGGAAATTAAACGGGGAATAAAGGGAATCCCGATGTGATATAGCCAATGGGCGAAGCGATGGCACAGTAAAGCCTGTAATCCAGGATAACAAAACATTACCTCTAACCAGTTGCGGGCAGCGGGGTCACGTTCAAAAATGATCTTGAAATCGGCTAGGAGAATAGATAACACGAGTCTTGATTCCATATTGATCGAGCTTATACTAATCCATGTTATCACTCCGGTAAATGAGCCGTTCAACTAAAAAGCGATCGAATAACCCGTTTTCTTAGTTCACTTTTACTGTCCTTGGCCAAATTTTGAAGATATCCCTAATTTCCCTCTTGTTTAATCTTCCTTTAACTTGGGACTGAAAAAAGGGGTTAACAGCGTTGCCATCAAAAATGGTATCGTGGCCATGGAAGCTAGTCAGATTACCAATAAGGGCAGTGTGGTTTTTTTCAATACTAATGGTGTCTTTGAGAGTCAGGTGACTGTGGGCACTTTACCAGATATGTTAACCTTCACTCCTGACGGTAATCGGGTTTTGGTCGCTAATGAAGGGGAAGCGAAAGGAGGGATCAATCCCAATAGTTCCGTTAGTATTATTGACCTTAGCATCAGTGTTCTCAATGCCACGGTCAACACTGCCACCTTTACCGGTTTTAATGGTCAAGAGAACACTTTAAGAAATCAGGGAGTTCGTATTTTCCCCGGTCAAACGGTTTCCCAAGATGTGGAACCAGAATACATCACCGTTTCCGACAATGGAACCACTGCATGGGTGTCTCTACAGGAAAATAATATCGTCCCTATACTTTTGTGGGAATAGAAAGGGCTGGCGGTTTCATGGTTTATGATATCACCAACCCTAGTCATCCTTTCTTTGTTGATTATATCAACGATTGGCAATTAGGCGATATCTCTCCCGAAGGATTATTATTTATTCCCGCTGCCGATAGTCCCAATGGTACTCCCCCGTTAATTGTGGCCAATGAAGTTAGTCGTAATCTGGCGATTTATTCCGTTGAACCCGTACCCGAACCTAGCGCAGTTTTAGGATTGCTAACCCTCGGATTAGCTGGTTATAGTTTGAAAAAAAGAGGGTATTGCTAATTAGGGTTTGCGGCAAAAAGTTTTTCGTGGGGGGTGGGGTGTGGGCTTCAGCGGTGAGCCTGTCGAACCGCCGGGGTCAATTAGCTAATTTTCAGGGAAAAAGTACCTTAATTTTTCCCCCGATCACTCCCAGATCTGATATACTTTTTGAGAAAAAAAGTCTAAAAGTCTTAGCCAAAAAGGTGTTTAGATGTATTCAGCCAGCCCTAGATAGAGAGCCATTTAAGTAATTTTCTATGGAGAGTTAAATTATGTCGTCAACTGCCTACGAAACTGATTATAATCAATGGCTAAAAGAGACGGTAAAACATTTACAAGAGCGCAATTTTGAGCAGGTGGATTGGGATAATTTAATTGAAGAAATCGAGAGTATGGGAAAAAGTGATAGACGAGCTTTAATGAGTCTGTTAACCCGTCTTATCGAACATCTTTTAAAGCTGGCTTATTGGCAAGAAGAAAAAAAACGGTCAGGTAATCATTGGGCGGCAGCAATAGTCAATTTTCGCGCCCAAATTCAGCAGCGTTTAGAAGATAGTCCCAGCTTACGGCCAGAATTAGCAGCCATGTATGATAAAGTTTATCCAGTGGCGATTAAATCGGTTTCTCAGCTTTTTTCCCTTAATTCAGACGCTCATATATCCCTCGAACAAACATTAGATGATAATTGGTTTCCCCCAGCGGAAAAATAGTTCTTAATTAGGAGTAATACTAAAGCTGAATAAATGTGAAATATAGACGAGATAAGGGTTTTAGTGTCCTGTTTTGCTCTCACAGGTGCAAGATTTTGAGAGAATCGTGCTTCAAAACCTTCGGTCTTCATCGGCCCACGTCCTGTAGGGGCGAAGCATTCGGGCAATAACCTATCGGTGAAACCGTAGATTTTCTATCCGAATGCTTCGCCCCTACTTTTTGCCGCAAACCCTAATCAGTTTTTAATAACCAGATTTATACTAAATCCGTTGAGTAACTCACAGAAAACGGGTTTCTCGGAGAAACCCGTTTTCTACTCATGCAAAAGGCAAAAAGGGGAATAAATAATCAGTTTTTAATAACCAGATTTAGTATAATTTGCATGGTCAACAGCTTACCCACGACTATAAAATTAACATCCATCTTGCGGGGGTATTACCCTGGTTAATACCCCCTATTTTGCTCTGGTATAGTGTTAAGCTTCTCCTGTGATTGATAAACCCTCTACCCAAACGTAGGGACAAACACCACTGGGAGTAATAACTGCTTCCGGTTCCAGATAAACAATCGATTTCAGCAGTGTTAAAATATCCCCGGCTACGGTAGCGGAATCGATGCTGATGCGCTCATTTTTGTTCACTAACCAACCATCAAAGGGCAAAGAGAAGGAACCTTGTAGAGAATTAACTCCCGCATGAAGTGCCTGTAAACTATCAATTAAAACCACATTTTCTGCTGTTTCCAAAGAATAGCTTTTTGGTTGATTAGCACTAGCAAAAACGTGATAAAAATGGGGACTAACCGTTACTTTTGCCCCAATGTTACCGTTCCCAGTTGGTTCCGTATTCATCCGTTTAGCGGTAATCGTGCTATGGAGAAAATTACTCAAAATCCCCTCTTTAATTAATTCCACACGATGGGTGGGAGTACCTTCACTATCAAAAGTTTCTGCGGCAACATTAGCGGGATGGAGGGCATCATCGCACAAATTTAAGGCAGTAGCGGCGATTTGTGTTCCCAAAGATTCAGGAGTAGAAAGACTCTGTTTATCAAGGATATTTTGGGCATTAAACAGATTAGAAAATGCTCCCATTAGACTCAAAAAGGCGCGGGGGGCAAAAACCACCAAATATTTACCCGTGGTAATCGGTTGATAGTCCAGATGGCTAACAGTTTTGGTAATCGCTTCCTCGATGCAACCATCGATATCTAATTTTTCCAGTCCCGGACTCACCCGAAAAGCACCAGCGCTGCGGGGTTTTTTGCCTTCCTGTTCGGTTTTGGTGTATAAATACACACTGGCATAACTACGCGCTTCCTGACGCATTGCCCCGTCGCTATTGAGATAAAAACGTCTGACCTGCTGTTGTCCCAAACCGTTATAGGGAACACTGGCAATAGCTGGATGGGCTGCTAGTAAGGATTTTTCGGCGGCTAATAACTTATCGACGAGAGTGGATACAGGTGCTTGATTAGACATTTCGCTGGCCACTTCTGTGGTAGGTGCGGTGGCAGCGGGACTAAAATCGGGGACATTTTCCTTAACGCCAAAAAAGCTGGCTTCTTGGGCGGTTTTCAGGGCTAATTGCAGTCCCACCAGGTCCACATCGGTGGTCGAGGTGACACCGACTTGATTATCCCGATTCCAGACGCGAACGATAACGCTGGAACGATTGGAAGCTTGTACCTGTTTCGGTTCCCCTTGAAACACATCCACATCGGTTTCATCCACAGAAGAACCATAGATGTCGTATTTAGCAATTCCTAAAGCTTGGGCGCTAGAATTAGCGATTTGGGCGATATCTTCAACTTTTGGCATAGATTTTTTTTGGTGTTGGAGGATAGTGATAGGGAAGTGGGGGAATGGGGAAATTTCAAATAAAATCCCAACATTCAACATCTTCTAACTGATAACTGAAGAGAGATTGGGCCAAGTGGTGACGATAAAGACGATAACGGCGGCCGTGGCCAGCATAGCTTTGGCAACGTGACCGATAACCGTGCCGACGACGATACCGACACAGACTTTTAGGGATTGTTGCAAACGGGGGGTTAATTCCAAATCGCGACGATAGGCGTATTCTCCGACAAAAGCCCCGACCACAGGACCGACAAATAGGCCAATAATCGGGCCGCCAATGGGTAAAGCCGGTAAAAGCCCGAATATTCCCGCTAATAAGCCCACTACTAGCCCGATTTGGCTCCAATTGCTCGCCCCAACTTTTTGGGCGCCGAGATAACTAGCGAGGAATTCCACCCCCAGACTGAGGAGAAGGATAACAAAGGCCACGGCTAAAGCGACCCCCATCCCCGCGAATTTGGTCACAAAACCCCACACCACCATGGCGATTAAAATCAAACTCATGCCGGGGATAGCGGGTAGCAGTTCACCAATTATCCCCACTATCATGATGGCGATGAGGAAATAGTAGAGAATCACTAAAGCCATGATTAACGACCGCCAACGGTAATAGAATCGACTTTTAAATGGGGTTGACCAACGGTGACATAAACGCTACCACTGACGGAACCGCAAAAACCCGCCGCTAGTCCTAAATCTTGGGAACACATAGAGATTTTATTCATAATCTCCTTAGCTGAACCGATTAAAGTCGCGCCTTTCAGGGGTTTAGTCAGGTTGCCATTTTCGATAAGATAGGCCTCCTCGACGGCGAAATTAAATTCACCGGTCGCCCCCACACTACCACCGCCCATTTTTTTACAATAAATGCCTTTATCGATGGAATTAAAAAGATTATCGAGGGTATATTCCCCGGGGGCGATGTAGGTATTCCGCATCCGACTAGCGGCCGCATAGGTGTAGTTTTGACGGCGACCGCTACCCGTGCGCGGATGACCGGTTTTAATTGAACCGGTGCGATCGGCAATGAAGTTTTTTAGGATACCATTTTCAATGAGGAGAGTACGCTGGGCCGGCATTCCCTCATCGTCCATATCGATAGTACCGAAAGCTTTATCGGATAATCCTTCGTCCCAAGCCGTCAGATTTTCGTGGGCGATTTTTTCGCCTTTTTTATCGAGAAAGGGCGTGGTTTTTTGTTCAATTTGCGTAGTTTCTAGCAAATGGCCACAAGCTTCGTGGAAGATAACGCCGCCAAATTCATTGGCCATAACGATGGGATAACTGCCGGATTCTACATAGTCAGCGTAGAGCATTTTACCCGCCGATTCGGCCACTTCTGCCGCCGATTCCTCGGCATTCCACGTCCGCAGAAAATCGGGATTACTGGTACTACCCACCCGTTTACCAATGCTAGAACGATTAGTCCCATCGGCACAGAGGAGATTATAGCCCACCGATTGGGTGAGGCGAATATCCCGGGCAAAAGTGCCATCACTAGCGGCAACTAAAATTTCTTGCCAATCGCGAAAATAAGCGGCGCGACGAGATTGGACGTGAGAGGCTTTCTGATTGAGGTGAACGTTAGCAGTTAGGAGAATATCACCCATTTCTCGCAAAGAACTGCAATTATTCAGCCAAATATCTTTATTTTTGACCGTGGCATAATCCCGGAACATTTCCAGATTGATTTCGGGAATATACGCGTTAGGACCCGGTAGGTTTAAACCGAGAATCGATAAACCTTTTTCTAGGGCATTTTTTAAGCCTTGGAAGCTTAAATCGTTGGTACTGACATAACAATCGGCTTTCCCGCGAAAAAGGCGGATTCCTGCCCCTGTAGATAGTTTCGGTGAGAGACTGGTGATGCTGTCATCTTCGGCTAAACAACTGATATAGTTGACTCTTTCCAGGAAAAATTCGATAAAAGTTGCCCCGGCAGCCCGTCCCAGTCCCAGAAGAGTGGACAAAGGAGCCGCCCAAGAGCTATCAAAGCGCTCCAGACTAGGATTATATTTCAGGGTGGGGAGTTCTTTGGAGATGAGTAGAGTGGGTGACATAAAGCTCGTTTATCAGTTAATCTGCTGGTTTCTAGTCTAACAGTTCTCAGTTTTTTCCGTCTGGGGATGCGTTAGCGCCGCCCAACCCTGCTAAATTTTTCTCCTTCATATCTCTTAATAAAAACCTTGATTCGAGCGCTGATCACCCGCAAGATTAAAGAAAGAGCGACTCAGGATTAAAATAATGGCCACAGCGACACAATTCTTAAACATTTCTGACTTGACAAAAGATGATTATTGTGTATTCGGTTTAGCGATTTGTTTTCTCAAACAGGAGGGAGAATTAGAAAAAGTGGCGGTGTTAGAACCGATTCCCTCGGCAGCCCTAGAGGCAATTGTCAAAGGAATTCCCACTTCCTACGAATTTGCCCGCGCCATGGCTTTGGGAGAGGTTTTTCAGGACGATAATCCTCAAATACCCAGTAATTTCCCCGATAATACCCAATTATGCGAAAATTTTGTCGAAAGGGCGATTGCGGCCACTCGCACCTATAAAAATCAACCCCACCTACAAGGGTTAATCCCCTTGGGCGGCCAAAAAGACGATTTAAACTTTTCCCTAGAGAAAAAACGCATCTTGAATGCTGTTCATGTGGTGCGGACGGAGGATAACGTCAAACAACATTCTCACACCCACAAGGTTTTGTAATCAAGTTTAGTTCGGATTAGGGAAATTTTGCCGTTTTCCCTGATTCCGAACTCAGGTTATCGCAGTGGAGCAATAGCTGCTCAATTAATTGTTTAGTCTCTGGTGATACTAATCGAGGTCAAATATAGGCTAATTTCCCCAAAAATCAGCGATAAAAACCTTTTTCCCCATCTAGACTGGCTCTGAAGACTGGGAAGCTCGGAAAAATCCCAATTGAGCCACAATTAGCTTAATCAAAAAATGTGCTATAATCAGAATGTAAGCACAAGGGGCCGTAACGGTTTCGACAGGTTAGCGAAAGCTCCCCCGTGATACAGGTCGAGAGTGAGTCTCCTCTCGTAAATCAAAGGCTCAAACAAAAAGTAAATGCGAACAACATCGTTCCTTTCGCTCGTAAAGCCGCTCCTGTAGCTGCCTAATAGTCTCTAATCGACTCGAGCATTCATAGTTTGACTCCGTTAAGGACTATGGATAAACCCCCAACGGATGCCACGTTTAACTTTCTCTAGTTAGTTAACCGTCTAAGCTTTAACTAGAGCATCCCACTGTCCGGGATAAGTGACAGTCCCCGTTTCGAGGGTAATCGAAACTAAACCTGTGAATGAACGGACAGTCAATACCTAATTTGGACAGCAGTTCGACTCTGCTCGGCTCCACTGATTAGTTTAATGAAAAACCTTCTCTCCCGCATGGACGGGGTACAAACACCGATTATTCCCGTGGTCGGTCAATTAATTAAAGCGAACCCCGGCACTATTTCCCTAGGTCAAGGGGTTGTTTCCTATTATCCACCCCGGGAAGCGATCGAATCTCTATCTTTATTCTTAGCTAATCCCAAAAATCATCAATATCAATCTGTGGCGGGAATTACCCCTTTATTAGCAGTAATTCGGCAAAAACTAGCCGAAGATAATCGGATAGAAATCAGCGATAAACAGGCAATTTTTGTGACGGCGGGCAGTAATATGGCTTTTATGAATGCTATTTTAGCCATTACTTCCCCGGGGGATGAAATTATTCTCAACACTCCCTTTTATTTCAATCATGAAATGGCCATAAAAATGGCTGATTGTCAAGTTATTTTGGTCGCCACAGACAAAAATTATCAATTGCGTCCAGCTGCCATTGAAGAGGCAATCACGGCAAAAACTAAGGCAGTGGTGACGATTTCTCCTAATAATCCCACGGGAGTAGTTTATCCAGAAAATACCCTAAGAGAAGTCAATCGAATCTGTCAAAAAAAGGGCATCTATCACATTCATGATGAGGCTTATGAATATTTTACCTATAACCATGCTCGCCACTTTTCTCCGGCGGCAATTGTTGACAGTGAAGCCTGGACTATTTCCTTATTTAGTCTCTCAAAAGCCTACGGTTTTGCCAGTTGGCGCATTGGTTATATGGTAGTACCAGAACATTTATCTGAGGCGATTAATAAGATTCAGGATACTATTTTAATTTGTCCGCCGGTAGTTTCGCAATACGCGGCCCTAGGGGCGTTACAGGTGGGTAAAAGCTATCCTTTAGAACAGTTGAAAACTATCAGTCAAGTTAGAGAAATTTGCCTGAATGCTTTAGAATCGATTAGGGATATCTGTGATGTTGCCACTGCGGAAGGGGCTTTTTATTTTTTCCTGAAAATTACCACAGACAAGAATGATTTTCAGTTAGTTAAAACTTTAATTGAGCAGCAGCGGGTGGCGGTGTTACCCGGTTCAACTTTTGGGATAACAGAAGGCTGTTATTTGCGTCTTGCCTACGGTGCTTTATCTCCAGAAACGGCTTTAGCGGCAGTAGAAAGATTGGTAAAAGGACTGCGTTATTTTAGTCAGTGATTTTGAAGAATAAATACTGGCTTTCTTTCTTGGTTTTTACTTTACCACAGCCTTTTTCCTCAAGATAACGACTCCCTAAAACCAGATAGTTTGTACCTCACCATTAAGATAACTGCTATAGGATAACCTCTGATTCGATCTTTTGGGCTATTCTTAGTTTAGCCGAACGAGAACGGGGATTTTTAGCCTGTTCTTCTCGGCTGGGAATAATCGGCTTTTTCGTGATAATTTTCAAGGAATTATTTTCGCGAAAGCCATACTTGATCAGACGATCTTCTAGACTATGAAAACTGATCATAGCGATAATTCCCCCGGATTTTAGCCAGTGGGGGGCTTGATTTAACAATTGTTGCAGAGAATCTAATTCTTGATTAACAGCGATGCGTAGGGATTGAAAAACCCGCGTTGCCGGATGAATACGTCCATAACGGTAACTAGCGGGGACAGAACTAGCGATGACAGCCGCTAATTCAGTGGTGGTAGTAAAAGGACGTTTTTGGACGATCGAGCGAGCAATAGGACGAGATAAACGTTCTTCTCCGTATTGATAAAAAAGATCAGCTAATTCTTTTTCCTGCCAATGATTGATAATATCGGCTGCCGTCAGGGATTGACAGCGATCCATCCGCATATCTAAGGCTGCCGTGTGGCGAAAACTAAAGCCGCGCTCGCTCTGATCGAATTGGGGAGAACTGACTCCTAAATCGGCGATAATGCCATCAAAACTGCTATTTTGTCCCTTATAATCGGCGAAGTTCCCCCACCAGAGGGTTAAACGGCTATCTAGATAGGGGGCAAGACTAATTTTAGCGGCTTCTAGGGCGCTTTGATCGCGATCAATGGCGGTTACTTTCGTTTCGGGATGAGCTTCTAAAAGCAAGCGGCTGTGTCCACCACCCCCTAGGGTAAGATCGAGATAATGCCCCCCGGGTTGAATATTTAAGCCGGCGATTAATTCTTGACTCAAAACGGAAATATGGGGAAAATCTTGATTCATCTGTACTGATAACTTCCTAAAAATGGCGATTTAACCTAGAAATAACTGATAGGCCCGGTTTTGACTTTCATCCCAATAGCGATAGCCGAGAGTATCGAGAAAAGCTTGCCATTGATTCATTTCATCGGGGGGGACCTGTATGCCCACGACGATGCGCCCGTAATCGGCCCCGTTATTGCGATAATGGAAAACGCTGATATTCCAGTGGGGACTCATGGAGGCGACAAATTTCATTAAAGCCCCCGGTCGTTCGGGAAACTCGAAACGATAAAATAATTCATGATCAGCTAAATGCGATCGCCCTCCCACCATGTGGCGCAGATGCAATTTAGTCAATTCATCATCACTAATATCGAGGGTTTTAAAGCCGCAAGCTTCAAAACTCTCGGCTAATTTCTTGGCATCGCTGCGATTTTCGATCTGGGCGCCGACAAAAATATGCGCTTCTTTTTCATCGGCAATACGATAACTAAATTCGGTTAAATTGCGTTTGCCGACACATTCGCAAAAACGCCGTAAACTGCCCGGTTGTTCGGGAATAGTCACAGCATACAACGCCTCGCGCCGTTCCCCTAATTCGGCCCTTTCCGCCACAAACCGCAGACGATCAAAGTTCATATTCGCCCCACAAGCCACAGCAACGAGGGTTTTATCCTCAATTTCTTCTCTTTCTACATAAGCTTTCGCTCCTGCTACCGCTAACGCCCCCGCAGGTTCTAAAATCGAGCGTGTATCTTGAAAAACATCCTTAATCGCCGCACAGATATCATCCGTATCCACGAGGATAATCTCGTCCACATACTGCTGACAGAGACGAAAAGTCTCCTCTCCCACCTCGCGCACCGCCACCCCATCGGCAAATAATCCCACTTGAGACAAACGCACCCGATAACCGGCTTTTAGGGATTGATTCATCGCGTCTGAGTCCACAGGTTCCACCCCGATAATTTTAATTTCTGGGCGTAAACGCTTGACATAGGCGGCAATACCTGATATTAAGCCACCGCCACCAATAGCGACAAAAATGGCCTCGATCGGTTGCTGATATTGTCGTAAAATTTCCATACCGATCGTACCCTGGCCGGCGATTACCTCCGGATCATCGAAGGGATGGATAAAAGTTAAGCCTTTTTCCGCTTCTAACTGCCGCGCGTAGGTGTATGAATCATCGTAGGTGTCACCGTGCAGGACGACAATTCCCCCCCGGGCTTTTACCGCGTCGATTTTGACTTGGGGAGTGGTGACAGGCATAACGATAATCGCTTGGGTTCCCAATTGCCGCGCTCCCAAAGCGACTCCCTGAGCATGATTTCCCGCCGAGGCAGCAATTACACCTTTTTGTAACAAATCCCTTGACAAATGCGCCATTTTGTTGTATGCGCCGCGCAGTTTAAAAGAGAAAACTGACTGCATATCCTCACGCTTGAGTAAAAGCTGATTGTGCAAGCGTTGGGAGAGATTGGGGGCAAATTCCAAGGGGGTTTCTTGGGCGACATCATAGACGCGTGCGGTGAGGATTTGAACCAGGTAATCGCAGTACATTATTCTTTTTTGGCGGTGGGGATTGGCAAGTCAGGCTAGGATCCAGAATAGATCATCGTCGGTCCGGTTCGCAATAAAGAGCTATCATACTGAATCCTTTGATCATTTTCAACTTTTTCGATGAGTTTTCCTAGTCCGTAATCCTCTAGGATTTATGCAATTTTTTCAAATTCGGCAATGAGAATCTTAACGGCAATCAGCTTTTGATCCTCGTCTAATACATAGTTTTTGGTAATTTCTAGCATTGGAGTTTACCCTAAAATTTCTCTAGATTATTATTGATAAGCTGAATCGTGAGCGGAATAGGTATATCGGTTGGTAGAGAAAAGATAAGCAATTGACAGATAAAGATAGCGGTATCTTTCTGTTTTTTGGTCGGCAAATATCTTCTCCTAGAATTGTGCCAGTTTTGTTATCCCTATTTTACAGAATAGGAGGGTGGTGGTTTATGCTTGCCTAACGCACCCGACTGGACTTTAGATTTTACATTTTGCAAGTCTCCACGCGAGAGAATAAAATAAAGACCCAGTTCCACCACCAACTCCTCCCCAATTCCACAAATCAAAGATTCGGCATGGTAGATGTCCTCTAGGTGCATTTATATCGAAAATAGCTCTGTCGTATCTAATGTTTTTATTATCCTTTCGCCATCCTATAATCAAACCGAAGTCATCCCAGAGCTTATCATTATATTGTTGACCATTATTAAGCTGATCAAATAGTTGTTTTTGAATCGAAAAGCCAAATTTTTCTTGGCTATAATTTAACCATAGTTGATCAATTATTTGTAAGTCTTCACAAGGAAAAATATCTATATCTTCAACTCTTAAAAATCCATGTCTGTTACAAATTCTCAGCATAGTTTCAAAAGTTATTATATCCGCTTCTTTCCATTGCTGCCGTTTTAATAAATCTTCTAAGTTTCGATAATCGATTCCTTTGGCACTTTTAAGCTGGATAGATGGGGGAGTTTGGGGAATAGTTGTCTGAGATATAGAGACTGATGTTTTTATCTGCAAAGCTTGCAACACTTTCGAGGCGGATTGATAGCGTTTTTTCGTGCCGAACTCGATTAATTTATCCAGAATATTACCTAAATCACTACTAACAGGATTATTAACCAACCACTGTCGCCATACCCATTGGTGTTCCCCCCCATCGAATAAATCAAAGGGAGATATTCCAGTTAATAAATAAAGGCAAGTTACACCCAAACTATACAAATCACTGGCATTAACTGCCTTGCCATTTCCCTGTTCAGGGGCAATATATTCAGCAGAACCGATAATTGTTCCCGTCATGGAACGACTTAAAGGACTGACAAATTTTGCTGCGCCAAAGTCCACTAAAATTAATTTATTATCGCTTTTTCTGCGAATAATATTTTCGGGTTTAATGTCGCGATGAATTACTTGTTTACTATGAATAAATTCTAGAATTGGTAAAATCTCTGACAAAAGATGTTTAATTTTGGCTTCGTTAAATACTCCTTCCTGTTTTAATTCTTGTTCGAGATTTTGTCCCTCGATATATTCCTGGACGAGATATTGTCGCCCATCATTACCGGTAAAATAGGCGTAAAGTTCGGGGATTTGTGGGTATCTTCCCAAACTATCTAAACGAATCGCTTCTTCTTTAAATAATTCTGCTGCTTTTTGTAAAGTTCCTGTTCCCTGCGCTGACGGGAAAAATTGTTTAATTACACAATAGGGTTTTGAGGGTTTATCTTCATCTATCGCTTGAAATGTCTTGCCAAAACCCCCTTGACCGATTAATTTTAGCGCTCGATAACGTTCTCTGAGCAGTAATTGAGAACCGCACTTATGACAGAA
Organism: Microcystis sp. LE19-131.1A; assembly: GCF_027532015.1. NCBI lineage: Bacteria > Bacillati > Cyanobacteriota > Cyanophyceae > Chroococcales > Microcystaceae > Microcystis > Microcystis sp. LE19-131.1A. Next base: position 17,359 of record NZ_JAPZSS010000319.1, read on the forward strand.
TTTATCCGTGGGGGTGTTTTGGTGCGAACAATCGGGATTGAGACAAAGACTCATAGCCGTTTGACAAGTGTGGGAAGATTAACCCCTATTATAGAAAAAGAAAGCAAGCTAGAGCGACTCTAGTGGGCAAATTTTCTGATAATTCGCTGAAAATAAGGTGACAGGTATGGTCAATTCACAACCCGCTATACTTTGTCCATACCACAATTTAGCCATTTTGTCAAAAAAATTTTGACCTTGCAACAAAACTACACAAAAATTAGATCAACGCTGTTGGGGAAAAAAGGGATAATTGGCGGAAGTGCTTGGTTTTGCTCAAGGGAAAAATCTAGATTTAGTAAGGGTTTTAAGACAACCTAGACCATAAAAACCTTAAAAATTACAATAAGAGCCATCATAGCATAATGGAAAATTGTACCAGAATCGCTGGAAGTATTGCAATCTCGTAAATAAATAAAAATTATTCTCAATAAATTCTTAAGTAAAAATAAATATTACCGATTGTAAATTTAAATATTTTTAAGTATTGAAGGTATTTGCATATAAAATACTTATCATTTTTCCTGATTGCCTCTGACTTTTCCCTCCCCAGAGTAATTTTGGGGAGTCAGTCGTCGATACCAAACTAGGCTAAACTCTATGGGAGAAACCCGATGACTAACTTGATTATTTCGCAAAAATATGGCTAAAAAGCTCGATTTTGTTATTCCCGCCGTCGGTGGAGTCACAGGAGCCAATTTATCTGCTTGTCTGGGAAATATTGGCTTAGTCGGCGGATTTGGCGGTATAAGCGTCGGTTTAGTGGGAATGACGGGGATTGGCATCCTGACAAGTTCGGCAATTTATGCCAGTCTGCAAGGACTAGAAACAAACGATCACAATGTCGGGTTAGCTTTGGGAATAGGAAGCCTTGGCGGAATCGGTATCTACTCTACCTTTGGGGGTGTGGGAGTCGCGGTTAAAGGTACAGCTTTCGGTGTTGGTGTCGGTTCTATGGCGATCGCTGGCGGCCTAGTCGGGTTAGGAGTCTACGGACTGATGAAAATGTTATCTCCCACCTACTCCAACGATAATTTTTATAGCAATCTAGAATTTTTTGATCGCATTACTAGAGAGTACGAAGAAGCTTTATTTTGGCAAGAAGTTACGGGGAAATATGAAAATCTAGAGGCAGAATTACAGCAACTGTTAGAAGAAGTATCTGTTCAGGAAAATCAACAGTTATATTCTACAGAAATTACTATTCCAGAGCGTTTATCTTGGCAGTGTTTCCAAACTCTTAAAGGTCATCAGGAAAATATTGGGGCGATCGATATTAGCTCTGATGGTAAAATTATCGCTAGTGCGGGAGAAGATCAAACCATAAAACTTTGGCAGCGAGAAACGGGTAAATTAATTTATTCCTTTGTGGGAGTTAATGAACCGCTCCAAACTCTGGCTATAAGTCCTAACGGTAAATCGATTATTGCTGGTGGATTAGATGGCAGAATTAGTCAGTGGCAATTAGACACTAAGCAGTATAAAAGTAGTTTTTTCGCTCGTGTGAATGCTCCCGATAGCCACGATGGTGTAATTTTACAATTAGCTTTTGCTGCCAATGAAAAATTTATTGTTAGTGCTAGTAATGACAAAACTCTGCGAATCTGGGGTTATTATACAGGAGAATTAAAGCGAACTTTAATCGGTCATGAGGATGCAGTTAATACCTGTGCTATTAGTCCCGATAGCCAAATTATTGCTAGTGGTAGTGATGATAAAACTATTAAATTATGGCGATTTGATCATAGTTATGCTTATCAAACTTTTATCGGTGACAGGGCAGCCGTTAACAGTTTAGCTTTTAGTAATGATGGTCAATATCTAATTAGTGGCGGTAGTGATAAAACGATTAAAATCTGGGATATAAAGACAGGAGAAATTATTAAAAGTTGGCAGGCACACGAGCAGGCAATTATCAGTATTGCTATTAATACTCATCGCCATTTAATTGCTAGTGCTTCCCGAACAGAAATTAAAATTTGGCAAGGACAAACAGGAGAATTAATTAAAAATTTACGGGGAACTGCTCCCTTAAAATTTAGTCATGACGGTCAATTTTTAATTACAGGTAGTTATGGAGGTAAGGTAAAAATATGGTCAGAAATGTTAGGAGAATTAGAAATATTGCCCTCCGATTCCGAGGATTGGTGGGAGGTTTTAGAAGTTTCTAAAAATGCCAGTTTTTCAGAAGTTAAACAAAGATATTATCAGCTTGCTCGTCAGTATCACCCCGATCACAATTCTTCCGCTATGGCGATTAAAATTATGCAAAAAATTAATCGAGCTTACGAGCGGTTTTTATTTTCTATCTCGCAACAGTAAAAGTGTGAGGGTAGGGTAAGTATTTAACTATCTTTCGATTCTGCCTTAATCCCCCCTTGATCCCCCCTTAATCCCCCCTTGATAAGGGGGGTGTCGATCCCCCCTTGATCCCCCCTTGATAAGGGGGGTGTCGATCCCCCCTTGATAAGGGGGGTATCTGATAATTTTTAACGACTACCTACTTATCTCACCATTAAGATAAATGCTATAATTATTCGATTCAAGAGCCAAAAGTAAAACCAGAAATATAGAGAGCTTACTAACAAGCTCTCTATAAAGTTTAGGTCTTTTACCACTTATCTTCCAGACTAGGATTTGTTAGCAGTATTCAAGCTACCCACTTGAATATTCAGATTAATTTTTTGTCCTTCTCGGCTAATTTCTACGGGTAAATTATCGCCAATTTGAGTATTAGCCACAATTTCCTGAACCGCATCGGGATCGGTGACATTCTTACCACCTACAGACTTTAACACATCACCTGATCGCAATCCTGCTTCTGCGGCGGGAGAATCTCTCATCACCCGCACTAACAAGACACCAGAATCATCGGGGATAGTCCAATTATCAGCCATGGGACTATCGGCTAATTGTTCTTTTACCTCTGGGGTTAACTGTACCATTTGAACACCGAGATAGGGATGTTCCACCTTACCCGTGGCGATTAATTGTTCGGCGATTCTTTGGGCAGTTTTAATCGGAATAGCAAAACCTAAACCCTGGGCATTTTGAATGATAGCGGTGTTAACTCCGATGACTTCTCCCCGAGCATTTAACAACGGTCCGCCAGAATTTCCGGGGTTAATTGCCGCATCAGTTTGCAGGAAATCCACCCGTTTATCACTAGCACCAATTTGGGAGCCATTGCGTTCCTTGGCGCTAATAATCCCCGTGGTGACAGTGTTATCTAATCCCAAAGGATTACCGATAGCGATCGCCCATTCTCCCACTTGTAAACTATCAGAATTACCTAATTTAACCGTGGGTAAATTGCTCGTTTCTACCTGTACCACTGCCACATCAGTTAAAGGATCACTACCTAAAACTTTACCATCAATAGTGCGACCATCTTTGAGGGTGACAGTCACCTTATCTGCTCCCTCGACAACGTGAGCATTGGTGATAATTTTACCGTCATTACTGATAATAAACCCCGAACCTGTACCCCTTTGAACTTGTTTTTCTCCTCGCTCTGGTATTTGAGAACCGAAGAAGCGACGGAAAACAGGATCGTTAGCAAATTCCGAAAAATCACCGCCTCCATTGACTTCCCTAGAAGCATTAATTCTCACCACCGCCGGCCCCACTTCTTGCACCACAGAAGCGACAAAATTAGTAGGAATAACCAGAGACGAGGGAGCGGCTGCCGCTGGTGTGGAAGGGCGAGGATTATTGGCAGCGGGGGCAATATTTTGGGCTAATTCTAGAGGATTTTGACTGTAGGCATAGGTGGCACCGATACCTAACCCAGCACCCAAAACCAGTAAAGAGGAATAGGCAAAAAGTTTTTTCATCGCAGAAGATTTGGAGCGTTTAGGATTACCTTCGTTGCGCGGGGAAATATTATCGTTAAAAATATTGTGAGTCATAGTTTTTACTGTTTAACCATTTTGAGAAGGGAATAAAAGTCAGTCCTAGTAATCGTGGGTGTGAGAGGAGTGTTTTGGAAAACGGCTTGGGACTGACTATCTCTAATTTAGGTGGGGGATATGAACTTACTGTGACGCAGACATGAACTTTTGATTACAAGTTCATTGTTTTATAGTTTTTGACAGCTATAAGCATTAATACGCATGGCACAAGTGAGATGCTCCTCAGCAGAATAGACTCACTACTATGGCACAATTTAATTTTTGGGTTGCATTAATTAACCTAATCTAGGGAAGATAACAATAGAAAAAAAGGAATTATGAGGATAGTTTTATGTTTTGTTAGCCTTTGGAATGCAGGAGAAAACCCAATAACCAACCGCTTGCTAAACCGCTTAAATTTGTAACCGCAAGAATCAGAAAAATATTGAAAGGGCTAATTTTGTTACCTTTACATTCTTCCTTAAATACAATATTAAGTATTAATAATCCCTGGAATACTATTCCCATTAATATTCCCGCAAAAATATGATTCATTTTTGCAAGAATACCAGACGCAATCCCACCCACAAGTCCAGGAGATATAATGAATATAAGCGATGCAACAGAGTTCAACCAAGGATGTTTTTCGTGATGAGCAACAGCCAAAAATAAAATTACACCAAAAGCCGTACCAATAAATATACCCAAAGACCAAGAGTTCCAAACTATTATCGTCATCCACCCTAAAAAAAATGGAAATAACACAAAAAAATATGCGGAGAACACCAGATGCGACGTTGCAGCTCCAGGCATAAGTACAGCCATAGCAACAGCAACAGCTATGATTCGTCGAGGGGGGCTAGCCGCAACAAATAAAAAGAAACCAATTACACCATAAACAAGAAACACACCGATTAACCGACCCCAGGGAAGAGCTTTGAGTTTTTTCTGAAGAGAATTATCAGAAGGTTTTGGGTTAACAGGGGCTTTTGTTTCAGCTACTTTTGGCTCTTTCCTTGGCTGTGGGGGATTAACTTTTTCTTGACGATATTTTTCTTCTACAGGAGGCGGTGGTGATTCCAATTGTTGAAGCCAATCGGACATAGACTGAGGGCGGTTTTCTTTTTCCAAAGCCATCCCCAGAGTAATGGCTTTGTTAAGATGATCACTCAAATTTCGATTAATTTCTTTCGGTGATGTTAAGGGACGATTCTCTAAACGGCGTTCCATTGAAGGAGTCGGTTTTTGACCAGTTACCGCATAATAAAAACTGGCGGCTAGGGCGTAAATATCCACGCTCGGCTGACGATTGGCCTTGCTACCTCCATAAATTTGTTCATAGGGGGCAAAACTGGGATTTGCGGCATAATCCGTCGAACTACTACCAGCCGGAATAATCTCTTTAGCAATGCCAAAATCAATCAAGATAGCATTCCCATTGGGTTGAATCATAATATTGCCAGGGTGAGCGTCTCGGTGTACCATTCCTGCTTGATGAACTGCCTCTAATGCGCTGCCAATTTGCCGAATATATTTTAAACATTCCGCTTCCGATAATTTTCCTTGAGTTTTCACCCTTTCCATCAAAGTTTGACCCTGAATAAAATCCATCACCAAACAGGGAACTTGACCTTCAGTAAAAAAATCGGAAATACGGACGATATGGGCATGGGGAGTCTGGGAAAATTTGGCTAACTTGCGTCCTTCCGCCTCAAATTGTCTAACATAATCCTCGTATTCCGTATCTCTTTTTTGCAAAATATGAGGAGTTTTGATCACCACTTCCAGGGTGAGTTGGCGATGACGTGCTTTATAGGTCAGGCCAAAACCTCCCCGTCCCAAGACCTCAAGGATCTCGTACTTGCCATTGTGGAGGAGTTGTCCCGCTTGCCAAACCATAGAATTTTGCAATAGTTATTTTTATCATACCAAAAAATCTGCTTTTGTCTCAAAATTGGCTTATGTTTTGGTATTTGAGTTTGTAGGGGCGAAGCATTCGGATAAAAAATTTACGGTTTCAGCGATAGGTTATTGCCCGAATGCTTCGCCCTTACGGGAGTTTGGTGGTGCTTAAGTTTACACCAATGGCACGTCTTGCATCCCATTGTGGTTAGTGAGTTTATCGAACTGCAATCGCCTTTGATCCCCCCTTAATCCCCCCTTGATAAGGGGGGTTTGATCCCCCCTTGATCCCCCCTTGATCCCCCCTTGATCCCCCCTTGATAAGGGGGGTTTGATCCCCCCTTGATCCCCCCTTGATAAGGGGGGCATTTGATAATTTTTAACGCCTACCTACTTAGGAGAAGATGGGGGAGAACCTGTCGGAGTTGGTTGAGGTGTAAACTTTTGCTTCATCAATTCTGGTACACCTAAAGCCGTTAATAAAGTAGCAATCGCCGCGACACCAGCCCACACTAATGTCCAATTAATAACAATGGGTTGAGATATTTTAAATTGTTCTTTTTTGGGAATAGACAAACCTAAATCCTTAAACCATGCTTGCACTGACTGAGGACGTTTATCTATGTCTAATTCCAATGCCCAAAGAATGGCTTTGTTGATATTAGGGCTGATTTCTGAATTGTAGGTTTTCGGCTCAATTAAAGGCTGATGATCAATTTTTCGAGTCATCGCATTCACTGGAATTTTACCCGTTAAAAGCTCGTATAACACGGCTCCTAAACTATAAATATCGGTAAAAGCTCCGCGTTTAGCATCACGAGAATAACACTCAATAGGCGCAAAACCTGAGGCTAATTCCTGGGTACGAGTTTTGGTTAATTCCTCATCAAAATCTAAGGCTAAACCAAAATCAATTAAGACCGCTTCTGGTTTACCAGTCCGAATCATAATGTTACCCGGTCGAATATCTCGATGCAGAAAACCGCGACTATGTACCACCATTAAAGCCTGTCCAATCTGCTCAATGTAGCGTAAGGCTTCTTTTTCTGGTAAAATTTTTGTTGATCGCCGATCTAAGGTCGTCCCATCAATATATTCCATAACCATGCAGTTAGCTTTACCCTCTGAAAATAACTCTTTAACTCGCACGATATGAGGATGATCACAACCTTTTAATTTACTCGCTTCCTGCCAAAAAAGTTTCTGTAAACGCTCAGATTCCCACAATTTAAAACCCACATCCCTCGGCGTTTTGATCACCACTGAATCACCATTGCGATCGCTGGCTCGATAGGTAATGCCAAATCTTCCTTCACCCAATACTTCCTGAATCCTGTACTGGCCATCTTTAATTTTCTTGCCCAGATCCCAAACCATTAACTCCTAGCTCCTCTGCTCACAAACATTAATTAAACTTATTTTAATAGCGATGTCATTTTCCTAGAAGTATAACCTAATGTGGTGTTAACGACCGGCGACCGGCGACTGGCGACCCAATTAGATAAATTTGACCTAATCTTAGGTTTTATGGCTAGGATTATCTCTTGTCTTTTTTCTCCTCCTGTCTCCTCATCTAAGGGAAGATTTTTGATTTTTACAGGATTTCTATTAATCTTTCAGCAATTCTAGGCGATAACGATACAAAGCTACAGGACGATTCGGCGCTTGGAAAAAATCCGGCGATTGGGGGGAAAGATAAATGGCTGTCACCTGATCGCCTAGAATTTTATCGGCAGACAATAACTCATAGGCGGTGGTGGTTTCCACCTCATTAAGATAAGTGTTGGTTTCTCCCCGGAAAATTTGTTGACTGATTTCTGTGGCAATAAATTGATTTTGGCTAGGAGTTTCGCTATTTCTGGCAATTACCGTGGAAATTAGTTGATGAGCGCCCCGTAAAAAGGTAATCTGACGATTGGGATTATTAGGGTCAGTTTTTACCGATAATACCGATTGACTACCCAAATAGGCGCGACTAATTGCTAAACCATTAAAGGATCGATCGGCCACAATTGATGGTTTACTGATAATAGTCGATAAAAAGGCAGCATTTATCGGTCTGGAAATAGCTTTCTCGATGAATCTCACTGGAAACTCGATCGATTTTTCTAGGTAACGACGATTACTTTCAAAACCAGGTGTGATAATCTGGGGAGCAAGAGGAGCGGTTAAATCGATTAGGGTACTGGTGACAGTCCAACTGCCCACCATCCAATCGGGATAAACTAAATCTCCGCGGGCAAAACTAACCACTGGTTTAGTCATCCAGCGAGGATAATTAGTTAAGCGATCGCTTAAATTTCCCGCTATAGATAATTCTAAATGGTTACTACAGCCTAGAATTAATACTAACAAGAACAAAATTATCCTTTGCATGGGTAAAAATATTTTTTAAGTAATATTCTTTAATTATGAACGATTTGATCAACTCCCAAGCCTTTAATCTCGATTCGGCAGTAATTCCCATCGCACCCACTGGTTTTAAATCGGGTTTTATTGGCATTATTGGTCGTCCTAATGTGGGCAAATCTACCCTGATGAATCAATTAGTGGGACAAAAAATCGCCATTACTTCCCCCATCGCTCAAACTACCCGCAACCGTTTACGCGGCATTGTCACCAGCGATCGCTCCCAGATGATTTTTGTCGATACCCCCGGCATTCACAAACCCCATCACGAATTAGGCAAAGTTTTAGTTAAAAATGCTGAAAACGCTATAAATTCTGTAGATTTAGTTTTATTTGTTGTCGATAGTAGTAATTTTTTGGGCGGTGGCGATCGCTATATTGCCGATTTACTGACTAAAAACCAAACTCCCACGATTTTAGGGCTAAATAAAGCCGATCAGCAACCGGAAGACCCGGAGCCTATCGACGATAGTTATCGTACCTTAGCGACGGAAAATAACTGGTCTCTGCTCAAATTTTCGGCACTGGAGGGGACGGGAATCGAAGAACTGCAAAATCTGTTAATTGATTCCCTCGAAGTCGGTCCCTATTACTATCCCCCCGATTTAGTCACCGATCAGCCGGAAAGGTTTATTATGGGCGAATTAATCCGCGAACAGATTTTACTGCAAACCCGTCAGGAAATTCCCCATTCTGTGGCGGTGGTGATTGAACGCGTCGAGGAAACTCCCGCTTTAACCAAGGTTTTTGCCGCCATTAACGTGGAACGAGCCTCCCAAAAGGGGATCGTCATCGGTAAAAATGGCACTATGTTAAAAGCGATTGGCTCTTCCGCTCGCTCGGCTATTCAAAAGTTAATCGCTGGGGAGGTATATTTAAAGTTATTTGTGAAGGTAGAACCGAAATGGCGACAATCTCGCTCACTTTTAGCAGAATTTGGCTATCGCACCGAGGAGTGAATCGGGGTGTGGAGTGTGGGGTGTAGGGTGTAGGGTGTAGGGTGTGGGGAGAAGCTTTTTTCAGTGATCAGTAAACAGTGAACTGAAAACTCACATCTGATAACTGAAAACTTACATCTGATAACTGATAACTGATAACTGATAACTGATAACTGATAACTGATAACTGAAATGACCGATATTAAAACCCTAATTAAACAGGTACACCAAGAGGCAAAAAAAGAGGATTTTCCCATCGATACCCTAATTTACCAAGAGGCAAAAAAAGACCCCTTTGAACCGGTTTTATATGCTGGTAATCTTGCTAGTCAGTTATGCTTTTTTGGCCGGGATTTAGGACGAGATGAAGTGTATGCAGGACAACCTTTGATCGGGGCTGCCGGTAGAATGGTAAGAGAGGGATTTTTTCAAGCTTGGCAGGGGAGAAAATCTCATGATCGTCAAGAGTTATTATCGGTGTGCGATCGAATTTTCTTGACTAATACAGTTCCCTACAAACCTCCGGGTAATAAAGCTTATTCTGGGGAAGTGAAAGATCGTTTTCGTCCATTTATAGAAAAACTGCTCGTTTTTTATTGGCAAGGTGATCATATCATTCCCCTTGGCACGGAAGCTTTTAAATGGTTTGAACCCTACGGTAAACCGAAAGAAGTGGATAAATTCTATCTTGATAAAGAACGCTTTACCAAAAAACTCCTAGTTACCCTTACCGCTACTGATGAAGATGGATTAAAACAGCAAAAGAAAGTGACTTTATTGCCTCTCCCCCATCCTTCTCCTCTCAATCAAAGATACTATGCTCTTTTTCCTGATTTGTTACAAAAAAGATTAACTGAATTTGCCTTTTAACCGATGAGAATTTACGGCAATCGTCCCATAAAAACCCTAGCAGGACAATTAACCCGTCCGACGACAGCAAGGGTCCGAGAAGCTTTATTTAATATCTGGCAACAGAAATTATCCGGCTGTCGTTGGTTGGATCTTTGTGCGGGTAATGGTTCCATGGGTGCGGAAGCTTTATGTCGAGGTGCGAGTCTAGTAATCGGAATTGAACAATCAGGACGCGCTGGCGAAATTATCAAGGAAAATTGGCGCAATTTAGCAACTTCTCCCCAGCAATTTCAAGTAATTCGGGGGGATGTACTGACAAAGTTAGCCACTTTAGCGGGGAAAAGTTTTGATTTAATTTATTTTGATCCTCCCTACGAAAGCGGGTTATATTTACCGGTACTAACTGCCATCTCTCAATCTAATTTATTAGATTCTCTGGGGGAAATTGCCGTGGAACATAATCCCAAATCTTGGCAAGCAATTAATCTAGAAGGTTTAACCATTTGTCGTCAAAAACGCTACGGCAATACTACGTTAACTTTTTATCAAAAAGCAGTTATCTCCTGACCACTGACTTGAAAGAGGGTGTAGGGTGTGGGGTGTGGGGTGTGGGGAGAATAAATAAAAGCAATCTCCTGACTCCTGCCGGAAATAGTCAATTTTATTGGGCAGCCTAGAAAAATTATTATTTCTCAACAAAATCACATAATTTGTCACTTTTCTTGACAATTATCCTGAGTAAAGCGAGAAACTTTCTGGCAACCGCAGTTAATCGCCCCCTGTTTAAGCTATTTAAAGGAAAATTAGGGTTTATTTCGATAAAATTCGCAGTAAATAGGCTATAGCCTCCTAAAAAACTTAAATCCCTTCTCCTAGTCCTTTTTTTGACCTAAAACTACCCCGAAGTTTCCTGACACGGCAGCCGAACTCTCTCCCCTTAACCCTTGCTGCTCCCCAGAATATCACCTATTTTTGGTATAAATTTATACCCGACTATTTTTATCGGGTATATTTGACACCAAGATTTTGCCGGTGATAGGATGTGTGTAGATTCAGTTGACGGCAAGACAGGAAAATCATGACCCTAGCGACAAACATCAAAACCTCAAAATTCATCCCCACCTTTACCCGCTTGGTTTCTAAGGAAGGAGGGACTTCTTACCCTCTGAAAGCGCTGAATATCTGCGAAGAAACCTTTGCCCCCCTAGAAGTGGACTACGATTACGACCTCATCCGTCGTACCGTTACCAGAGAAAGCATTCAAGCAGGTCCCAATTCCATCTGGCGCTATCGTTCCTTTTTGCCGGTGGAAAGTGAAAATCCTATCGATGTGGGTACGGGTATGACTCCCCTAGTTAAATCCCACCGTTTAGCCCGGCGCTTGGGTCTAAAAAATCTCTACATTAAAAATGATGCCGTCAATATGCCCACTCTCAGCTTCAAAGATAGAGTGGTATCCGTCGCCCTTACCCGGGCCAAAGAATTAGGTTTTACTACCGTTTCCTGTGCTAGTACGGGAAATCTCGCCAATTCCACCGCCGCTATTGCTGCTCACGCCGGTTTAGACTGTTGTGTTTTCATTCCCTCCGACTTAGAAGCGGGTAAAATTCTTGGCACCCTAATCTATAATCCCACGGTAATGGCAGTTAAAGGCAACTACGATCAAGTTAACCGTCTCTGTTCAGAAGTGGGCAATACCTACGGTTGGGGTTTTGTCAACATCAATCTGCGTCCCTACTATTCCGAAGGTTCCAAAACTTTAGGCTTTGAAGTAGCTGAACAATTAGGCTGGAAACTCCCCGACCATATTGTCGCACCTTTAGCCAGTGGTTCCCTCTTTACCAAGATTTATAAAGGCTTCCAAGAATTCGTCAAAGTCGGTTTGGTGGCAGATAAAGCAGTGCGTTTTAGTGGCGCTCAAGCGGAGGGTTGTTCCCCCATTGCCCAAGCTTTCAAGGAAGGACGGGATTTTGTCGCCCCAGTTAAACCCAATACTATCGCCAAATCGATCGCTATTGGTAATCCCGCCGATGGTGTTTATGCCCTTGATATTGCGCGTAAAACCGGCGGTAATATTGAATCCGTCACCGATGCCGAAATTATCGAAGGTATTAAACTTTTGGCAGAAACGGAAGGCATTTTCACGGAAACCGCAGGCGGTACAACCATCGCCGTCTTGAAAAAATTAGTAGAAGCGGGTAAAATCGACCCCGAAGAAACCACGGTCGTTTATATCACCGGTAATGGTCTAAAAACCCAAGAAGCGGTACAGGGTTATATCGGTGAACCCCTGTTAATCGAACCGAAATTAGAAAGTTTTGAACGGGCCCTGGAACGTTCCCGCACCCTCGAACGCCTCGAATGGCAACAGGTTCTCGTCTAGAATTGATGTTCGGGGATGATGGGGCGATTATCCCCTTGCCTCATCTCCACAAGCAATTTAAATTTGCGCGCAGCTTACTGTCCTTTCCACTTTTTCCTTGATATCTATGGCCGTAAAAGTTCTCATTCCTACTCCCCTGCAAAAATTTACAGAAAATAAGGCTACCATCGAGTGTAGTGCTAGTAGTGTCGGTGATTTAATCGAATCCTTAGAAGCAAGTTTCCCCGGTATTAAGGCCCGCTTATGCGATGAAGAGGGCGCACCCCGGCGCTTTTTAAATTTCTACGTCAACAGTGAAGATATTCGCTTCCTCGATGGGACAAAAACTCCCTTAAAAGATGGCGATGAAGTCAGTATCGTTCCTGCGGTGGCTGGAGGTTAACCTCCCCATAAGTTTGTTTTCCGTCAATTGTAATTAAACCCCTAGAAAGTGATGTTTTCTGGGGGCTTTTCTTCAGGTAAGTTTTAGTTAGGGTTTGCTGAATAAATTTGAAATGTAGGCAAAGTAAAGGTTTTGGGGCTTTTCTCGCTCCCACAGGTGCAAGATTTTGAGAGAATCGTCGTTCAAAACCTTGCGTCTTCATCGGTCCGCGTCCTGTAGGGGCGAAGCATTCGGACAATAACCTATCGGTGAAAAGGTAGATTTTCTATCCGAATGCTTCGCCCCTACTTATTCAGCAAACCCTAGTTAGGGTTGCCAGAAAAACCTAATCTTTCTGTCCTTTGTGCCTTTGTGGTTGTTCATATTATTATAAGCTGAGACACATTTGGTCAATTGCCATAGAAGTTCTCATCTAAGATTTGCTCTGGCAAGAAAGGACAAATTTGAGGATAATCATTTTCTGGGGGAATCCGAACACCAAATTGAGCAAGTTTCCCTTCCTTAATTGCCACTTGACGAGCATCTGGATAAGCTTCCTCGATAGCAGTTTCTAGATAGGATTTCAGGGAAGGTGTATTGCGTAAGTTTTTCTCAATTCGCTGGCGATGCTCAATAATAGAACAATACCAGCTATCCTTCATTGATGGCGGTGCGTCGTGCTGTACTTTTAATTTGAGCAAATGAGCCAAAAGAATCATCAAATTACTTTCTAAAGTTCTTTTTTCCGATTTTCCCAACTCGGTTAACTCCTCAATTAAGTTATCAGTATCCAGTGCGGCAAATTCCCGCTTCTGTAGGTGGCTAATTGTTGTTGCGAGCCATACTTGAAAATCTTGTTCGTAGAGAGTTTTGGACATAGCGATAAGTTGTTCCTTCGAGTCAATAACTAGATTGGTAACTAAGCGGCTACAATTCTCAAGGCGTTACTAATTTCTAGCTTCCCTTGTAGTTTACCAAAAAATCACCTAAAATGGAAACTATCTGTATCCCTTGCTGACTGCATCTGGCTCCCTACACCATTTTCTAGTATCTTTGAGCAAACCCGCGAAAGATAAGGAGTTAAAACTATGCCTTTAAGTTGGAATGAAATAAAAAATCGCGCCATCGCTTTTCAAAAAGAGTGGGAAGGAGAGACTTCAGAAAAAGCAGAATCTCAATCTTTTTGGAATGATTTTTTTAATGTCTTTGGCATTTCACGGCGTAGGGTAGCTAGTTTTGAGCAACCGATAAAAAAAGCCGATAATAAACAGGGTTTTATTGATTTATTATGGAAAGGAACGATTTTAGTTGAGCATAAATCGAAGGGGAAAGATTTAGAAAAAGCCACACAACAGGCTAAGGATTATTTTCCCAATTTAAAGGAACATGAGTTACCGCGTTATATTTTAGTATCGGATTTTCAACGGTTTAAATTATATGATTTAGATTCGGGCAATCAATGGGAATTTGAATTAAGTAATTTTGTTGATAACGTTCATTTATTTGATTTTATTGCTGGTTACGAAAAGCGAGTTTATAAAGACGAAGATCCCGTCAATATTCAAGCTGCCGAGTTAATGGGAAAACTTCATGATTGCCTCAAAGAAATTGGTTATATGGGGCATAATTTAGAAGTTTATCTAGTGCGTTTATTATTTTGTTTATTTGCCGATGATACGGGTATTTTTAATAAGGGGATTTTCTGGGAATATATCGATTTACATACCAAGGAAGATGGCAGTGATTTGGCGATGCACATCGCTTATATTTTTCAGGTTTTGAATACACCAGAAGAAAAAAGATTAAAAAATCTCGATGAAAATTTAACTCAATTTCCCTACATAAATGGCAAGTTATTTGAGGAGTCATTACCCCTAGCGGCTTTTGATAGCAAGATGCGAGTCATGTTATTAGAAGCTTGTGCTTTTGATTGGGGAAAAATTTCCCCTGCTATTTTTGGCTCTATGTTTCAAGCGGTAATGAATCCAAAAGAACGACGCAATTTAGGGGCGCATTATACCTCCGAGAAAAATATTCAAAAGGTGATTAAACCATTATTTTTAGATGATTTACACAGGGAATTTGAGAAGATTAAAGGCAATCGCAATAAATTACTAGAATTTCAGAAAAAGATTGCTAATTTATATTTTCTCGATCCTGCCTGTGGTTGCGGCAATTTTTTAATTATTACCTATCGGGAGTTACGAGATTTAGAGATTTTGGTGTTACAGGAGTTAGATAAAACGGGGCAGTTAGTAACAGATATTAGTACCATTATTCAGGTAGATGTAAATCAGTTTGCAGGTATTGAATACGATGAGTTTGCGGTGAGGGTGGCTGAGGTGGCAATGTGGTTAATTGATCATCAGATGAATGTTAAAGTTAGTAATACTTTTGGTCAGTATTTTGTGCGTTTACCATTAAAGAAATCGGCAAAGATTGTTCATGGAAATGCCTTACGGATTGATTGGGAAGAACTTATATCAAAAGAGAAGCTCAATTTTATTTTAGGGAATCCTCCTTTTGTGGGTGCGATGATTATGAATGATGAGCAAAGGAATGATATGGCTTATGTTTTCGACGGTGAGAAAGGAATAGGCGTTTTAGATTATGTGTGTGCATGGTATATTAAGGCTGCTCAAATAATTCAGGGCAATAGAATCAGGGTTGCTTTTGTTTCCACAAATTCTATATCTCAAGGGGAGCAAGTTGCCTTACTTTGGAATATTCTTTTTCAAAAATATCATTTAAAAATTCATTTTGCCCATTGTACTTTTAAATGGAGTAATGAAGCAAAAGGAAACGCTGCAGTTCATTGTGTTATTATTGGCTTTGGAAGTTTTAATATAACAACTAAAATCCTATTTGATTATGAAGATATTCAAGGTGAATCATTAGTTGTTCAGTCGAATAATATTAATCCTTATTTGGTTGATGGAAGTGACATCATTATTAATAACCGAAGTTTTCCCTTATCTAATGTTCCATTAATGCGTTTTGGTAGTATGCCAAGAGATGGTGGTAATTTTATTTTTACAGAACCAGAAAAAGAAGAATTTTTTAAATTAGAGCCGAAGGCAGAAAAATGGATTAAACCTTATACAGGAGCGCAAGAATTTATTAATGGTTATAGTCGCTACTGTCTATGGTTAGTTGATATTTCTCCCACTGAATTAAAGACATTACCAGAAGTCATCAAAAGAGTAGATAAGGTTAAAAATTTTAGATTAAAAAGTAAAGCTGCTTCTACTCGTAAATTTGCGGCGACACCTACTCTATTCTGTCAAATAGCACAACCTGATACTAATTATTTACTTGTTCCCCGTGTTTCATCTGAAAGAAGAAAATATATTCCAATAGGTTTTATGAATAAAAATGTGATTGGTAATGATCAAGTTTTATTAATTCCTAATGCAAATTTATATTTATTTGGTATTTTAACTTCAGAAATGCACATGGCATGGGTTAAATATGTGTGTGGCAGATTAAAAAGTGATTATCGTTACTCAAAAGATATTATTTATAATAACTACCCCTTTCCAGAAAATATCACCGACAAACAAAAACAAACCGTTGAAACTTGCGCTCAAGCTGTGCTAGATACAAGGGTAAAATATCCTGATAGTAGCCTTGCGGATTTATACGATCCTTTAACCATGCCTCCGGACTTGCTCAAAGCTCACCAAAAACTTGACAAAGCCGTTGATTTGTGTTATCGTCCCCAACCTTTCACCAGTGAATTAAACCGTATTGAATACCTCTTTGAACTCTATGAAAAATTAACCGCTCCCCTACTCTCTACCAGCAAACAAAAACCCGCAAAAAGAAAAAATCTTCAATAACGAAGGCAGGAGACAGGATTCAGGAGTCAGGAGATTATTTTTATTTATTCTCCCCATTTCCCCACACCCCACACCCCACACCCCATCACCCCATCACCCCACACCCCACACCCATCCCTAAGCGCCGCAATTCCGGAGATTATATAAAAAAACACCCAGAATAATCGGGGTGATGGACAATACTAAAGGTTGTGTAGGTCATCAGAAAAGCCCTGTCAGGGTAAAATACTATGAAACTAGCGTCACGAGTCAATCAAGTCACCCCCTCCCTTACCCTAGCTATCGACTCTCTGGCCAAGGAAATGAAGAAAAACGGCGAAGATGTCTGTAGTTTTAGCGCCGGGGAGCCAGATTTCGACACACCCACTCACATCAGAGCTGCCGCGAAAAAGGCCCTCGATGAGGGAAAAACTCGCTACGGACCGGCTGCCGGGGAAGCGGGGTTAAGAAAAGCCATCGCCGAGAAATTGCTGCGGGATAATCAACTAGCATACAATGCCGATAATGTCATCGTTACCAATGGGGGTAAACAGTCTCTCTACAATCTAATCATGGCGTTAATTGAAGCGGGGGACGAAGTGATTATTCCCGCACCCTACTGGTTGAGTTATCCTGAAATGGTGACGTTAGCGGGAGGAACATCGGTTATAGTCAACACTAGCCTAGAGAATCAGTATAAAATCACCCCCGAACAGCTAGAAGCGGCAATTACACCGAAAACTAAATTATTTGTTCTCAATTCTCCCTCTAATCCCACCGGTATTGTCTATACTCCCGAAGAAATCGCAGCTTTAGCAGAAATTGTGGTTGAAAAGGATATTTTAGTGGTTTCTGACGAAATCTACGAGAAAATCCTCTACGATGGCGCAATTCACCGCAGTATCGCTTCTTTTGGTCCGGAAATCTTTCAGCGCAGTATTATTAGTAATGGTTTTGCTAAAGCTTTCTCGATGACGGGGTGGCGCGTCGGTTACATAGCAGGACCGGCGGAAATTGTCAAGGCCATGACTAAGATCCAAGGTCATAGTACCTCTAATGTCTGCACTTTTGCCCAATACGGTGCGATCGCTGCTTTAGAGAGTCCCCAAGATTGCATCGAGGAAATGGTCAAAGCTTTTAGCGAGCGCCGACAGTATATTTTAGAACGAGTGCGATCGCTACCTGGACTCAATTGTCCTACTCCCAACGGTGCTTTTTATGTGTTTATCGATATTAGTCAAACTGGTTTAAAATCCCGGAATTTTTGTCAGAAACTCCTCGAAACCCAAAAAGTGGCTGCTATCCCCGGTATTGCTTTCGGTGCTGATGATTGTATTCGTCTTTCCTATGCTACAGACCTAAAGACGATTGAAAAAGGATTCGATCGCATTGATCAGTTCATCGGCAGTTTGTAGGATGATTACTTTATCTGTTAGGGTGAATTTTGTTCGCCCTTTTTTTGGGTTTTAACAGCCAATTAAGTAAGTGGTTTCAATTAAATTGAAGATAGATTTTGTCTTTGATCCCCCCTGCCCCCCTTGATAAGGGGGGTGCCGATCCCCCCTTAGTCCCCCCTTTAATCCCCCCTTAATAAGGGGGGCATCTGACAATTTTTAACAGCCAATTATCTGTAATTTCTAGAGGTATTAAGATGAGTGGGATCAAGTTAGAAGATATTAGGGAAATTACCAAGAATACTCAAGGAAAAGGATATTTAATTATCTTTAATGATAACAGAGTAATTATTTTATATAAAAAAAGAACTATTGCTGCTTTGCTAACTCTGATTAGGTATGGAGAAGGTTGTGAGAGCTATCTAACTAATGCGACCAATAATTTGCAAGAGATAAAAACTATACTCAAGGGTAAAATTTCTGAAAATTTAATTCAAGATTCCTATGCTGATGCTAATAAACCCTTTAGCGAACTTTGGAATGAAGAGGGATTTAATTTTATTCATGCTCCCCCAGGACAAAAAAGATTAGGCAGTCAAAAATATATTTTAGATAGTTCCGATCATCAACGACTTTTTACCACTACTAAACCACCGATTAGAACACCTCCCTCATCCCTAATTCAGAGAAATATCTTAGAACAACAAAAAAATAAATGTAATTTTTGTGGCTCAATTCTTAAAAAGAAAGAAAATATCAATCAAAATACCTATGCTAGGGATCGAGTGCGTTTAGTTTGGGATCATCGGATTCCCGTAGAAAAAGGTGGAAATAGTGCCGATGACAATTTTCAAGCTCTCTGCTTCTATTGTAATAAATGCAAATGGCAAATCTGTAATCTTTGTAACTATGCTCCTGATAAATGTTCAGAATGTGTCTTAGCTTTTCCTGAAGTAACTAAGATTATTTTCCCCAGTCAAGAAAATATTGAAGACCGGCTAAATCGAGCTAATTAAGTGATTTAGTAATATTTATACCAATATGTTTAATGACTGGGGGACAGACAGCGTTAGAAAGTTGTTTAATAGCAGCGGTGCGAGAAACAGGAAAATAATAATCATCGGGAAATCCCATTAATCTTTTTATTTCTAAGAGACTTAAATGTCTTCTTTCCTTGCTATACACTGGAATCATGGCACCACCACCGCTAACACTAACCGCAAAAGTAGGAAAGGGTTTTTGGATAGAAATTGCTCGGATGCCACTAGATCTCATTTGATAAATACAATTATCATAATCTACATTAACACTTGCCCTTTCAATACTTATTCTTGTTTTTGGCAGTTGAAAAGATAATTGTTCGGCAGTAATTCTGCCAGCATAATAATCAATATACTGCTGCCATTTTTCCGATATGGGAATTGAATAATCCCCCGGAACAATAATTTTTTCAATACCTACTTCTGCATGGCAAGGTTGGGGAAATTGAAAGTTTTTAATTCCTAAATCCTTGCGAAAAGCCAATAAAAAAAAGCGAGGTCTTGATTGAGGAATTTGGAAATATTTACTATCGATAACTGCATAAAAAGCCAGATAATTTATTTCCTTTAACTGGATTAATATATCTTTTAATATCTGCCCTTTATTTAAGCGCAGGATATTACTAACATTTTCAAGAAAGATAACTTTAGGCTTTTTTTCATGGCAAATTCTGAGAATTTCCTGAATGGCTAGTCCGCGACTGTCTTGCCAACCTTTTTGTTGTCCTGCTCTGGAAAATGGCTGACAGGGAAATCCCCCACAAAAAACCTCAAAATCGGGAAGTAAGCTAGGAATTAAAGCTTCAACATCTTGCGGTTTCATGGATTCATGAAAATTGTGATTGTAGGTTTTCACACAATCTGGGTTATTTTCGTTGCTAAAAACACATTGCCAACCGATTTGTTCAAGACCGAGACGAAAGCCACCAATTCCCGCATAAAAATCGGCAAAAGTCAAGCGACTATGGGTAAAATTTTTGTTAGCTGGACGAATAGGTAACTCGTTCATAATGTTGATTGAATAACCGAGAGTCTTATCTATTTTCTCAGATATTATTGTACTAGATGTCCAAGGGGACAGACGGACAGACAGGGGGAGAATGTGATTCACTTTCCCTAGGGGCTTTTGTTAAGTTACATTAAGCCCTACAATATAATTCTGGTGAGTTAGACGAAATTCGCTCGATCGCTCGGTTTTATCTGCTCCTAGCTGAGATAGAGAAAAGATAGCGCACCGAGAAACAGAAAACTTGAGCTACTCAAGCCTTCGTCAATACTGCCCTGTTATCCATCTTAAGTTATAACCTAGTGTCCCAAACCCTACCTAAACCTGCCCTAAAAAGAGAATTTTTGCCATTTACCCTACAGGATGTCCGTCTAGCTATCCCGGCCCGTTGCTTCCAATCAAGCGTTTTTCGCTCTTTAGCCTACTTTTTTTTTGATATTGGCATCATTACCCTGCTTTACCGGATAACTTACCAGATTAATCAAGCATGGTTCTTCCCCCTTTTTTGGTTTATGCAGGGAACCATGTTTTGGGCCTTATTTGTCGTCGGTCACGATTGCGGTCACGGTTCCTTTTCCCGTTATCGTTGGTTAAATAACTTAATCGGTCATCTCAGTCATACTCCTATTCTCGTACCTTTCCACGGTTGGCGCATCAGTCATCGCACCCATCACGCTAATACTGGCAATATCGACACCGATGAAAGTTGGTATCCCGTCACGGAAACCCAGTATAACAATATGGCTTGGTACGAAAAATTAGCTCGTTTTCAGCTAATTTTATTTGTTTATCCCCTCTATCTTTTCCGTCGTTCTCCTAATAAACAGGGGTCACATTTTACGCCCGAAAGCCCCCTCTTTCGCCCCTCGGAACGGTGGCAGGTACTGACTAGCACCGTTTGTTGTACCTTTATGTTAGGTCTATTAATCGGGGTGGGTATCAGCTACGGCTTTTGGTTTCTGTTTAACTACTACATCATGCCCTATATCGTCTTTGTGGTTTGGTTGGACCTAGTGACATTCCTACACCACACTGAAGATGATATTCCCTGGTATCGCGGTCAAGATTGGTACTTTCTCAAAGGAGCGCTTTCTACCATCGATCGCAATTATGGCATCTTTAATCCCATCCATCACCAAATTGGTACCCACGTCGCCCATCATATTTTTATCACTATTCCCCACTATCATCTCCAAGAAGCAACCGAGGCTATCCGTCCCGTCTTAGGAGACTATTATCGCGTCTCGAAAGAACCGATTTTCAGATCTCTCTGGCGGTCCTACCGCAATTGTCATTTTGTCAGTGACCAAGGCAGTAAGATTTTTTACCGCAAAAACTAATCCTGTCTTAGCTATCAAGAGGAAACGGCAGCAAAATCTGCCTCCTCCTCTCACACCGAGAATAGTTGCCAAAACTAGCGGTAAAGTCTTTGTCTTTATTTGATTCATTGGCAAGGAATTAAGCTGATGCAGTGAAATTGAACGACTTACAAAGGGAATGACATTGGCAGAATTGGCCAAGAATCAAACAAATATCCAAGCGGTTCTCTAGGATTTGATCATTTTGCTTTTCAACAGCTACTGGCAAGAGGATAGGCGTTGTCAGATGTAAAGATGAATCAAGCAAAAGTGTAGGGAACTGGAACATCCTTAAACTTAAGGTCATGAATTAGAAGCTTAAGGGAATTTTCTGATTTGCCTTCTCATCTCTTTATCTGACAACGCCTAGAACCAGCACAGGTTCGTCGAGTCCTACAGCTTGTAGCACCGTTATCTGTAAATATTCTCATTTTCAAGGTTTAATTGGGCAATAGCTCTATCAATTAAATCACAGTCCTAGGCTGGTTTTACGCAAGGAAACTCAACCCCTTCGTTTAACTGAATATATTCCGATATAATCAAAGACAGGTCATTGAACGTTGAGGAAATACCGTGAACATCAGCCTAGATTTACCTTCAGAGCTAGAGAATGAGTT